>JAYELQ010000240.1:0-7713 GCA_034717655.1 Campylobacterota bacterium | reverse complement strand
ATCAACTCTAGCAGGAGAAACTGTAAGAGCTACTTCTGTAGCCTAGTTTTGTAGATAGCTAAATCCATCTCACTTTAGGAAAGGGAAGAATCCCCTTGCTTTAGCTATGGGGAGTATGTCAACAGCTCTCCCCGATATATCTCCAAAAGTGTATTCAGAACCAATAGAGATATCACCTAAACCTGTTTCATCATCATTTGATACAATAGGTAGTGCGAAGCTTACCCTTAGATTATCTTGAATTTCCATAGAGTATGGTATATTAAGTACAGTTATATCTTCATTTTTTATAGCTTGAACAGAAGCTGATTGAGTATTTTGTGTTTGAGTTGGAGCATCAAATATAACATCATTAACTAAAGTTTGATTTTGAATTAAAACTTTTGATTGTGTAGATTTATAATCACTATGATGGTTATAATATTCATAATCATCATAAGCTAATAGATTAGAAGATAAAGCAGCAACAGCTAGTGGTAGAATAATTTTTATACTTTTCATTTTATAATCCTCGTATAATCTATTTATTAATTATACAATATAAGAGATAATTAATTGCTGATTAGATTTATAGAGAAATAAATTCACTAAAATATTAATGAAATAGTGTCAGAGTAATTTAAAAGTATATTAAGTAGAAAAAAGATAAAATATATTTTGAATATAGATAAGGGATTTTTTTGGCTAGAAAAGTAAGAGTATTTATTGAAAACACACCTCAACATATTATTTTGAAAAGTATTGATAATACTATTTTATTTAAAGATGAGAGTGATTATCTATTTTTTATTGATATATTAAATAATCTAACATCAAAAATAGATATATATATCCACTCTTATGTTTTGATGCCAAAATATTTTGAGTTTTTGGCTACACCAAAAGATGATTCTACTATCTCAAAATTTATGCAAAGTTTGGGTAGGCAATATGTATGGTATTTTAATAAAAAATATAATCGTACAGGAACTCTTTGGGAGGGTAGGTATAAATCATCTTTAGTTGAAGATAGATTATATCTTTTTGAGATAATGAGATATATTGAGAGTTTACCAAAAATAGATAATATTATCTTAGATGAAAAAGAGTATAAATACAGCTCCATCCAAAGAAATCTATTTAATAAAAAAGATAGTATAATAACTTATCATAATCTATATAAAAAGCTAGGTTTTACACAAAGTAGTAGAATAAAAAACTATTTTAATATTTTCTATAGTGATATTGAAAAACAAAAAAGAGATTTTATTATAACATCATTGGAAAAACAACTAGTAACAGGTAGTTTTGAGTATATAAAAGAGTTAGAAAAATTGGCAGGATTAACCTTGATATCAAAAAATAGAGGTCGTCCAAAAAAAGAAAAAATAAAAAAGGTAAAAAAAATGTATAAAAATTTAGTAGTATTAGACAAAGAGAAACACAAAGAGTTAAAAATAAGTCCATTAGAAAATCTTAACTTCGCAAAAGATAATAGTTTTGTTCCTGTAATAGCAAATGAGGTTGCTTTAATTGGGGCTAATTTCCCTGTTGTATTTAGTGCAGATGAAAATCCATCTTTAGTATCTTTAGTATCTTTAGGTGGAGATAGTTTAGCTATAAATACTGAGGGTAAATGGATAACACCTTATGTACCATCTTTTTTTAGAAAATATCCATTTTCAATAGCTAGTACAAAAGAGAATGCAAATCAAAAAGTTATACTAATAGATGAAGAGTCAAGTCTATTTTCAAAATCAAAAGGTAAACAACTTTTTAAAAAGTCTGGTGAGCAATCTGATACATTAGCTCATGCTATAAAGTTTTTAACTTCACACGAACAACAGATGACAATCACTAAAAATATAGCAAAACTAATAGCCAATAGTGGTATATTAGAAGATAGAGAGATATCTGTAGGTGAGGGTGATGAGAAAAAAGTTCTTGTAAATGGTTTTAAAGTAGTAGATAGAGATAAACTAAATGGGTTAAGTGATGATATTTTAGCTGATTGGGTAAGGAAAGGTATCATAAGTGTAATTGATGCTCATTTAAAATCTTTGGATAATATACAAACTTTATTTAATATAGCTCAACAAAGACAAAATTAATCTAATGGCACAAAAACCACAAAATAATAAAAAAGTAACAAATTCAGAATTAAAAGAGGCTATTTTAGCCTCTAAAAAATCATTTTTGGTTGTTGGTTTATTTAGTTTATTTATAAATTTACTTATGCTAGTCCCACCCCTTTATATGTTACAGCTTTATGATAGAGTTCTTACTAGTAGAAGTGAAGATACTCTTATTATGCTTACACTTATAGTTGTAGTTTTATTTATAACTATGGCTCTTTTAGAGATAGTAAGGTCAAAGATTTTAGTAAAAGTTGGAAATAAACTAGATGAGATATTAAGTAAAAGGATATTTAACTCTTTGTTTGAGTTAGCTAATAAGCATCCGGGAAAAGCATCTTCTATGCCTATTTCTGATTTAACACAAGTTAGACAGTTTATGACAGGAAATGGTCTTTTTGCATTTTTTGATGCACCGTGGATACCTATTTATATAGCTGTTTTATTTATGTTTCATCCTGTATTTGGATATTTTGCTATATTTGCAGCTCTTGTATTATTGGCTTTTACAATAATTAATGAATACTCTACAAAAGAGAAATTAGCTGAAGCGAATGGATTAAATAGAGCTTCAACAATCTATGTTGATTCTAATATTAGAAATGCAGAAGTTATCAATGCTATGGGTATGAAAGATAATATTAGAGGTATTTGGGAAGAGAAATATCACGGATTTTTAAATGCTCAAAATGATGCAAGTAACAAAGCTGGTATCTGGTCAAATATATCAAAAAGTTCAAGAATGTTATTTCAATCACTTATATTAGGAATAGGTGGGTATTTGGCTATTAATATGGAAGTTAGTCCGGGTATGATGATAGCTGGGTCTATTATTATGGGTAGAGCATTAGCACCTTTGGATTTGATTATTAATAGCTGGAAAGGTTTTAGTAGTGCTAGAACATCTTATGGGAGACTTGATGCACTTTTAGCTGATTTTCCAAAAGATAAAGATGTTATGGATTTACCTGCTCCAAAAGGTGAGATTTTATTAGAGGGTGTAGTTGTAATTCCACCAGGGGCAAAACAACCATCAATCAAAGGTATATCTATGAAAATAGATGTTGGTGATGTGGTTGGTATTATAGGACCTTCTGCTGCTGGTAAATCTAGTTTGGCTAGAGTTATTTTAGGTCTTTGGCCTTTAGTACAAGGTAAAGCTAGATTAGATAAAGCAGATGTACACCAATGGGATAAACAAGACTTAGGGCAGTATATAGGGTATCTTCCACAAGATATAGAGTTATTTGAGGGGAGTGTTAGTCAAAATATAGCAAGATTTAGAGAAGTTGATGCTCAAAAAGTTGTAGAGGCTGCACAAAAAGCTGGAGTTCATGAGATGATACTTAGACTTCCTGATGGTTATGATACTAAAATTGGAGCAGGTGGAGCATCTCTTTCTGGTGGTCAAAGACAAAGAGTAGGATTTGCAAGGGCTATATATGATAATCCTGTATTAGTAGTACTAGATGAACCAAACTCAAACCTTGATGACCAAGGTGAGATGGCTTTAATAAAAGCTGTAAAATCACTAAGAGAGACAAATACAACAGTTGTTATAATTACACATAGACCAAGTATATTACAAGTAACTAATAAAATAGCAGTTATAAAACAAGGTACACTTGAAGGTTATGGTAATACAAATGAAGTTTTAGCAAATATGGCAGCAGCAAATAACAAAGCAAAACAACAAGCAGCACCACAACAGATAAAACAAACACAAGCACCAAAAATATTAATGGGTAAACCGGGTAGCTAAGGATAAATGATGAATAATAAAATTAGTATGCCATCTAGTGATGCAAAAGGTGTGATAAGTTTTGGGTTGGGTGTAATATTTGTAGTTTTTATATTGATTGGTGGGTGGATGTCTTATGCTCCACTTGCTGCATCTTCAGTTGCTATAGGTAAAGTATCAGCAGGATTAAATAAAAAAACAGTTCAACATCTTGAGGGTGGTATAATAGAAGCTATATATGTAAAAGATGGTGATAGTGTAGAAAAAGGGCAAGAGCTTATAAAACTAAAAGATGTACAGATAAAAGCTCAGCTAGATATATTACAAAGTCAATATGCAGATGCTTTAGGATTTTATGCAAGGGTAAAAGCTCAAAAAGAGAATAATAATAGTATTGTTTTTTCAGATGAGTTAAAAGATAAAAATATTATTAAAGACCAAATAAGTATATTTGAAGCTACAAAGAAAAATATAGAAGATGAAAAAAAGATATCTTTACAAAGAATAGAGCAACTTGGAAATCAAATCAATGGATTAAATTCACTTATTAAAAGTAAAAAAAATAGAATGGTATCTATAGATGAAGAGATAGTGGAGTGGGATAGTCTATATCAACAAAAATTAGTTGATAAACAAAGAATAAGAGAACTAACAAGGGAAAAAAATATGCTAGATGGTGACCTTGCTAGTACATCATCTGAGATATCAAAAATCAAAGAGCAGATAAATGAGATACAAACACAACAGATATTAAGGGAAAATGAGTTTAAAAATGAAACTCTAAATCAATTTTTAGAAGTAAAATCACAACTATCTGATTTAAAATCAAAAATAATAGCTACACAAGATACTCTAACAAGAACAAAAGTATTATCTCCTATAGATGGTGTTGTTGTTGGTCTTGATTTTAATACTATAGGTGGAGTTGTATCTCCTGCTAATACACTTCTTGAGATTATACCTCAAAACTCTAAGCTTTTAGTAATAGCACAAGTGCAAACAACAGATATAGATAAAGTAAAAGTTGGTTTATTAGCTGATATTAGATTTTCTGCTTTTAATCTAAATCAAGCTCATGTAGTAGAGGGTAAAGTTATACATGTATCTGCTGATAATTTTATAGATGAAGTTACGGGTACTCCATATTATGAAGCAAAAGTGGAAGTTACTTCAAAAGGGTTGGAGCAACTAAAGGATTATAATTTTAAATTAGTATCAGGTATGCCAGCTGAAGTTATGATAAGAATAGGGACTAGAACACCTCTTAGTTATTTTGTAAAACCATTTAGAGATATGTTAAGTAGGGGATTTAATGAAGAATAAAATATTATTTAGTGCATTGTGTTGTTTGAGTATATCTAATAGTGCTATAGCATCACAGATGCTTACTATATCTGATGCTTATAAGTTAGGATTAGAAAATTCAAATGTGATGAGGTCTGCAAACTATCAATTAAAAGCAAATAAAGAGAAAGTTAATCAAGTAAAAGCTGAATTTTATCCACAAATAAATGGTACTGTAATTCATAGTAAAACAGACTATGAGATAAACAAACTTATACAAACACCAGAACCTAAAATAAGTGAAACTATAACAGAGTATAAAGTAACACTAACTCAACCTATATATAATCCTCAAACATTAGCAAAAGTTGGGATTGAAAAAACAAGATTAAAGCTTTTTGATATAAAAGTAAATATAGAGAAGCAAGAGTTAGCTAAAACTGTATTAAAAATATATCTTGATATATTAAAATCAACAAATAGGATAGCTTTACTTGACTCTTATAGTGATTATTATAAATATAAACTAGAAGCAATACAAAATAGATATAAAGTAAATCTATCTAATAAGATGGATTTATTACAATCAAAACTAGAGTATAGCACTTCAAAACTAGAGCTAAAAAAAGAGAAAAACTTACTAAAAGTATATAAACTAAAACTTTCAAATATTATAGGTAAGTCTGATTTTATTCTCCCTACACTAAATGGAGCTAAATTAGATACAAAAATAGTTGATAAGATTATAACTATAGTAAAAGATAAATCTGATTTTAATTCAAATTTAGAGATACAACAAGCTTTAAAAGGTGTAGAGATATCAAAATATGATATTAAAAACTCTTTTGCAGGTCATCTACCTAGTGTTAATTTAGATGGGTCATATTCAAAATATGATACAGATGATAAAACAGTAGATTATGATAATACAAAAAAAATTATGTTAAGTGTAAAAATACCTATATATCAAGGTGGTTATACAAGCTCTAAAATAGAAGCTTCAAAACTTAATCTAAGAGCAGCTAAAGAGGATTTAATAGAGATAGAAAATGATATAAAAGCTAGATATAAAGAGCAAATGACTCTACTTAATAGTGCAGTTGAATCTATATCTTTATATAAAGAGACTTTAGCTTCAAGTGAGCTATATTTGGAGTCTATATCTGTAGGGTATCAAAATGGTCTTAAAAGTATTATAGATTTATATGATGCTAGAAATAAGCTTTTTGATGTGAAGTATCAATATATAGAAAATAGCTATATTATGATGGATTCATATATAGGACTACTTACAATCACAAATAATTTTGAGCAATTGAAGTTATTAGATGAGGTTTTGCAGTAGCTACTACTACTATTATGAATAATATAAATATAGATATAACTACACAAAATAACCTTTTAGCTTTTAGTGGTGGGATAGATTCTTCTGCTCTATTTTTTTTAATGATAGAGAAAAATATACCATTTGATATAGCTATTGTTGATTATAATCAAAGGGAACAATCAAAAGATGAAGTGATTTATGCTACTCAACTAGCTCATAAATATAATAAAAAATGTTTCATATCTACCTATCCAGAAAATCTAAAATTTTCAGAAAAAGAAGCAAGAGATTTTAGACATAATTTTTTTGATGATATTATTAAAACTAATAATTATGAAACTCTAATAACAGCACATCAACTCAATGACAAATTAGAATGGTTTTTAATGCAGTTTACAAAAGGGGCTGGAGTTACAGAGCTAATAGGTATGAAAGAGATTAGCTATAAAAATAGTTATAAAGTATTAAAACCACTTTTAAAATATAGTAAAGAGGAGTTATTAGAGTATTTAGAAAGTAATAATCTAAAATATTTTATAGATAGTTCAAATAAAGACCTTAAATATAAAAGAAACTATTTCCGTCATACTTTTAGTGAAAAACTTTTGCAAGAGTATAAAGGTGGGATATCTAAAAGTTTTGAATATCTTGAAAATGACAATAACTCTTTAATGCAAAATATAGAGATAAAGAAAATAAAAGAGTTGTCTATATATAAATATAATAATGATAAAAATATAGCTATTAGATTAATTGACAAAGATTTAAAACAAAGAGGTATTATAATATCAAAAGCTACTAGAGATGAGATTATAGATAAAAAAGAGCTTATTATATCTCATAAAATATCAGTAAGTATAATAGAAAACTATATCTATATATCTCCAATTTCAAAAGTAATTATAGATAAAAAATCAAAAGAGATATATAGAAAAAATAAAATACCCAAAAATATAAGAGCTTATATTTTTGAGAATAATATTAACTCTCAACACTTTTTTTAGAAACTCTATCTTCCATAGATATAGATTCTCTAAATGGTCTTGGTTGGTTATCAGGACTTAATATCCCTTTTTTCTTATGTACTCTTATTTTATAAGTACCATTCTCTTCTCCATCTAAATAATATGAATTAAATTCAGAAGTATAAGGCATATCCCATACAATACAATCTTCAGTTGGACATACATCTACACATTTTGGTACTGTACTATCTACACACTCTATACATTTTTCAGGTTTTACCT
>JAYELQ010000239.1:0-1520 GCA_034717655.1 Campylobacterota bacterium | reverse complement strand
AGTTAGAAAAAGAGATAAGGGCTTTAGAACTTGATTTGGGTATAGATACAACCAAAGATTATATTATTGAAGAGATAAATGTTTTAACTAAGATGAAACTTGAAAAAGAGAATAAATTTAATGAGTTTGATTTTTATCTTGAAGAAAATAAAATCAGTAAAGAATTGGTGAATAATATTGAAAGTGAAATAAGTTCTTTAAATAAAAAAAGAAATTCTTTGAATAGAGAAATTGAATATATAAATAAAGCAACAAATGATAACTTATTGATAGATATGAATGAACTCAATGAACTTTTTGAAGAGTTAAATACTTCTTTCCCTAATGATATAAAAATAGAATATGATAAGGTAATAGAATTTAATGAAAATCTAACTAACGAAAGAATTGAAATATTACAAGATAATAAAAAATCTTTTATGTTAGATTTAGAAGTTATAGAAAAAGAACTCTACAGTTTCAATAATAAAAGAAAAGAGATGTTATCAGTTTTAACAGATAGTGATACTATGTCTAAATTTAAAAAAATAGAAAAAGAAATTATTGAGATAGAAACAAATATAAATAAAGAACAACAAAAACTTGAAAAGTTTGAATTGTTAGAATTTAAAATAGATGAAGTAGAGAATAAAGAAGTAGAACTTAAGAATGCAGTATTACAAATACAATCTTCAATATCTAATTTTAATAAAAATAGTATAATAAAGGCTAATATAGGAATATTTGCTAAACTTATATTTAACGAAGAAGCTTTATTTTCAGTTGGTTTAAATGCTCATAAAAATATAGAATTTAATCTAAAACTTTCTAGTAATAATAATTTTGACAATCAAAGAGATGATGGACATACTTTTAGAAAATTGTTAAGTTTTTTATTTTCAATATCTATACTTGTTAGCTATAAGGATAAGCTATTCTTTAAATTTGCTGTTTTGGATTCTCCATTTGATGGAGATAAAACTGATTATCAAGATGGATTGTATAAAGTTATTGAAAAAGTTGCAAGTGAATATGATATGCAAATTATATTAACTTCTGTAGAAGATGAAATTAAAAATGACGAACTTAAACAAGAAGCAATAAAATATAAAATAAGATATTTAACAGAAAATGATAAACTTATTGGAGAATTTTAGTTAATTTTATGAAAGAGTTCATACCAAAAAAACTACCAATAGCAAAAGATATAGAAACTAAAGAGATATTAAAAGCTACAACATTAGCTCATAGGTCTTTAGCTGAATTAAAAGGTATAGCAAATTCATTACCAAATCAAAAAATAGTGATAAATTCATTAGTACTTCAAGAAGCAAAAGATAGTAGCGAGATAGAAAATATTATCACAACTTACGATGAAGTTTATCGGTCTGATATATCAAGTGATTTTATAAGCCAAGATATAAAAGAGGTGCAGAACTACAAAGATGCTTTGTATTTTGGATTTGATATTATTAAAAATAAAAAGATATTAACAGTAAATCATATTAAGCAGATACAAGCTACACTAGAACAAAATGATG
>JAYELQ010000238.1:0-7879 GCA_034717655.1 Campylobacterota bacterium | reverse complement strand
TAAATAATACCCTGTATAACTACTAGTTTCTTTATGGTTACTAGCTAGTTGTTCAGGTGTTCCTGTAGCTATTACATCTCCACCTTTATCTCCACCCTCATAACCCATATCGATAATATAATCTGCATTTCTTACTATATCAAGGTTATGCTCTATTACTATTACACTATTTCCCAATTCAACTAAATGGTGTAAAACTTTTGTAAGCCTATCTACATCTGCAAAATGAAGTCCCGTTGTTGGTTCATCTAAAATATACAAAGTATTACCTGTATCTTTTTTTGCTAACTCTTTACTAAGTTTTATCCTTTGTGCTTCACCACCACTTAATGTTATTGCATTTTGCCCAAGAGTTATATAACCTAATCCAACATCAATTAAAGTTTTGAGTTTAGCATAAAGTTTTGGAACTTTTACAAAAAATTCATAAGCTTCATCTATAGACATATTTAATATATCTGATATAGATTTCCCTTTATATAATATCTCTAATGTTTGTGGATTATATCTAGCACCTTGACAATCTTCACATTTAACCATAATATCAGGTAAAAAGTGCATCTCTATTTTTATCTCACCCTCACCTTGACACTTCTCACACCTTCCACCTTTTACATTAAAACTATATCTACCAATAGAATAACCTCTTAATTTACTCTCTTTTGTTTCAGAGAATAATTTTCTTATATCATCCATAACACCTGTATAAGTAGCTGGATTACTTCTAGGTGTTCTACCTATTGCTGATTGGTCAAGATATATAACTTTATCTAACTCTTTAAGTCCATTTATAGTAACCCCATCTACTTTATTTACTTTTTTTGCATTATTTAAAAGCTCTTTTGCTACGGGTAATAAAGTACCTAATATTAGTGAAGACTTCCCACTTCCACTAACACCTGTAATAGCACATAAGTTTCTTAATGGTATTTTTACATCTAGTTTTTTTATATTATTTATATTTACATTTTTTAAAGATATCCATTTTTGTTGTTTTCTTCTATAATAATATTTAATATCTTTAGTTCCATTTAAATATTGTGCTGTTAATGTATCTTTTTTTAATAACTCATCCATAGTTCCACTAAATACAACATCTCCACCAAACTCTCCAGCTTTTGGACCAATATCAACTATAAAATCAGAAGATTGCATTGTCTCTTTATCGTGTTCTACAACTATAACAGTATTTCCTTTTTGTTGTAAAGCCCTAAGTGTTTTTATAAGCTTAGATGTATCTCTTTCGTGTAAACCTATAGATGGTTCATCTAGTACATATAAAACCCCTGTTAAACCAGAACCTATTTGAGATGCTATCCTTATCCTTTGAGCTTCACCACCACTAATAGTCCTTGCATCTCTACCCAAAGTTATATATCCTAAACCAACATCATATAAAAAATATATTCTCTCTTTTATCTCTTGAAATATAGAGTTTGATATCATTTTTTCTTGATTGGTTAGATAATGAAAATTAGAATCATCTTGAAAAAATTTATGAGCCTCTTCAATAGGTATATTTAATATATTTGATATATTAGTATTTGCTACTTTTACTGCTAAAGAGGATAATTTTAATCTATCTCCATTACAAATATCACAAGTTTGTTCTCTCATATAGTTTTTCATATCTTTTTCATCTTTTAACATATCATTCGCTATGCTTATAACTCCCATCCACTCTCTACTAATAGTATGTTTTTTCCATATAAAAATGGCTTTTTTATCTCCACCTTTTAAAATCATATTTTTTTGAGAAGTTGATAATTTATTATAAGGTATATCTATTGGGATATTAGATGCTTTACAAAAAGCTTTTAACATTCTAAAATAATAACCTTTATTAAATCCATATATTATTTTAACAGCACCTTTTTCTATAGGTAAGCTTTCATCTATAATCTCTTTCATATCTAAAGTATATTTTATACCAAGTCCATCACAATTAGTACAAGCACCTTTTGGACTATTAAAAGAGAAACTCAAAGGTTCTAATGGTTCAAAAGATATTTTACAATCAAAACAAGCCATATGTTCGCAATAATGTATATATTTTTCAGTTCCCATATCTTGATGATTTAAAACATCAACCTCAAGCTCTCCAAAACTCTCTTTTAAACCTTTCTCTACATCTTGAGCTATTCTTTGCTTATTTTCCTCTTTTACTACAACTCTATCTATTACTACTTTAATAGTATGCATTTTAGATTTACTTAACTCTATCTCATCATCAAGCCTTACCATAATACCATCTATCATAGCCCTTACATAACCTTTTGAGCGTAAATTATCAAGAATATCTACAAATGTACCTTTTTTTCTATTTACTAAAGGTGCTAATATCACTATTTTACTATTTATAGGTAGATTTAAAACTTGTTCTATTATATCACTACTACTCATTTTTGATATTGGTTTATCACATTTATGACAATGTTGTTTACCTATTCTAGCATATAATAATCTTAAATAATCATATATCTCTGTAATAGTCCCCACTGTACTTCTAGGATTTTTAGATGTTGTTTTTTGATCAATTGCAATAGCAGGTGTTAACCCATCGATTCTTTGTACATCTGGTTTTGCAATTTTACCTAAAAATTGTCTAGCATAAGCACTTAAAGATTCTATATATCTTCTTTGCCCCTCTGCATAAAGTGTATCAAATGCTAAAGTAGATTTTCCACTTCCACTAAGTCCTGTAAAAACTATAAGTTTATTTTTAGGGATAACTAAATCTATATTTTTAAGATTATTTTGATTTGCTTTTTCGATTTTTATAACATCTTCAAACATTAAATGCTATCCTCGTCAATTAAATTATTTATTATCTCTTTTTTATTTACACAAAAATTACCATCTTTCTCAATAAGAATTAAATCATTTGCATAACCCCTTACTAAACCTATTTTTGCACTAGTTATCTCTATATTAAACTCATCAAATATTTTAGCTACATAACTAAAAAGTCCTTTTTGGTCTTTTGTAAAAATTTTAAAAGATGCTAAATCTTCTGTATGGTTACAATCTATTGTGATATCTTTTTCTAGTATCTTTGGTTTTTTAATTCTTATTTTTTTATCCATATCAAAAGAACTTTTTATAATATCTTCTATAAATAAAATATCTTCATCATCTATTTTTTTATCAAAAGTTATCTCAAAAAACTTCTTATTATTAAAAAGTCTATATATACCCATAGATGTAATATTTAAAAAATTAAATCTCCCCAATAAGTATCCAAGATTTAAAGATATAACTCTTGTAATTCTTATTTTTAAATTATCTTCATTAAATATTCTAAAACCATAATCTTCTATTTTATTTGCCCTTAAAGCTATCTCTATAATATCCTGAGCTTTATATTTTAAAAACATCTGATTTGATTTTATATTTAATATATTTCTTTGTTCTCTTTTTGAAGAGTTTAAAAATAATTTATGTTTTTTTATCGCATTCTCTTTTGCTACTCGTCTTGAACTTATTTTTAATAACTCTTTATTATCAAAAGCTGGTAATGATTGTAAATATAACTCTTTAAGTAAAAGTCCTGTTGAGCTATTATATAATCTTCTATCTACAGAATTTATATCTGCATAAGTTAATAAAAACAATAAATCTAAAGCCTCTTTTGTTTTTAATATCCCTGTAAAAGCTAATATAGTTGATTGTGAATATATATCTTCTGTATTAGCAACTTTTGACATTATATTATGATATCTAATTAAAAGTGATGTTAAATTAGTAACTTTGCTATTCAAGTTCATAGATTTAGCAAATTTTTTAAATAAATTCTGTCCTACTATATGATGGTCTTTACCTCTACCTTTACCACAATCGTGAAATAATGCTGATAACTTTAATATAAAAACTTGCTCTTTTGACAAACTATTATAAAGATTAATTAAGAAATCATTTTTTATATTTTCTATATGATACAATGTTTTTATACTATGTATATCTACAGGATGTTTATGATAACTATCAAATTGTGGTTGATTTATAATTTTCTTAAAAGTTGGTATTATTTGTATTAAAACACCTGTATTATATAATAGTTTTAAAATTGGATATAAATTCTCTTTTTGTAATAATAAAACTATTAAAGAGTTACTTGAACTAATTTTTTTATTATATATTGTTTTTGAAACAAAATATTTATAAGACTGGTCAAACTTATTTATTGTATTTGGTAAATATATTAACTCTTTTAATAAACTATCTATATTTTTACTTACTTTTTTAAAAGTTGTATATAGTGTGTTATCACATAAATAAAGAGCATCTCCTATTCTTTGTTTCTTTAACATAGAGATATTATTATTACCTATAAAAAAACTTCTTGTTATCTTTTTAGTTATTACAGCTGTAAAGTTATGTATATTATGTAAAGATAATAATATCTTTGACATACATTGTCTCTCTTTAGACAAACGGATAGTATCTTTAAAACCCAACCAACTACTAAGCTCTGGCAATATATCAAAAGTAACAATATCTAATTTCTTTTTTGATATAAGATGTAATGCATTTCTAACTTTAAATATATATTCTAAAGCAGTTCTATACTTTTTATATTCATCTTCATTAAATACAATATTTATTAACTCTTTACTATTTTTAACACCATATTTGATATTTGCAATCCAAAAAAGCATATTAGATTCTCTCATACCACCATAACCATCTTTTATATTTGGTTGCATATTCAATGGTGATTTAATTAATCTTTTTTTATGTTCTTCAAGTTTTTCTAATAAGAATGATTTTGGTTCATAATGTCTAATTTCAGACAAAACATTTTGAAAACTATACCAAAGATATTGAGAACCATATATCAATCGGGATTCTAATATAGAAGTTTTTATAGTTATATCTGTTTTTACAGCTTGTGATATCTCATTTATATTATGGACTCTACTACCAAGTTTCAAACCACTATCCCAACAAAGTATCATAAATTCTTCCATAATTGGCTTAATATTATACCCCAGAATATCAGCATAAATCAACATAATATCTATATCACTATAAACACATAATTGTTCTCTTCCATAACTACCTAAAGCAACTATAGTAATAGGTACATAGTTACTCATAGGTAAGTATATAGAAAAATGTTTTCTTAAAAGATATTTATAAATAATCTTTATAAATTTATCTATAGTTTTAGTATGTTTTATAAAAAAGTCTTTCCCACTTGATTGTGTAAAAATATCACTTAAAGAGTTTAAATATTCTTTTATCTCTCTTTTTATAACCTTAGCTACTTCAAAATCATCAGCTTTATTTTCTATTAATTTTTCTATTTTTATATTTAAATCTGTCATTTTGTAACCTTTATATATTATATCTTTACATTATAACAAACATTACCCAAAATATAAGAAACATATGGTATAATTCAAAATAAATAAAAAATTTCGAGGTATATAAAATGGGAAAAAACAGAAGTATTATAAATGAAGAATTCAAAGAAGATGAAGAGATTGATACTAGTGAAACAAGAAAACATAAATCAAAAAACTATTCAAGAAAAAGAAAACTTATGAAAGAGAAAAATGGAAAAGTTCAAATATGGGTAAAAAAAGAGACTCTTGAATATGAGAAAGAGTTAACACTTTTACAAATTGAACTACTAAAATTTCAAAACTATGTAAAAGAGAAAGGTCTAAAAGTTCTTATGATTTTTGAAGGTAGAGATGCTGCTGGAAAAGGTGGGACTATAAAAAGAATTACAGAACATCTAAATCCAAGGGGTGCTAGAGTTGTTGCTCTTGAAAAACCTAGTGATACAGAAAGAACACAATGGTATTTCCAAAGATATACACAACATCTTCCAAGTGCTGGAGAGATAGTTATATTTGATAGAAGTTGGTATAATAGAGGTGGTGTTGAACCTGTTATGGGATTTTGTACAACAGAAGAGCATCACGATTTTTTAAGAAAAGTTTCTCAATTTGAAAAAATGTTAACACAATCAGGTACTATTTTAATAAAATTTTATTTCTCTGTTTCAAAAGAGGAACAAAGCAGAAGATTTCTAAAAAGAGAAACAGACCCTTTAAAACAATATAAGCTTAGCCCTGTAGATAAAGAATCTCAAAAATTATGGGATAAATATACTATAGCAAAATTTTCTATGTTAATGGCTTCAAATACATCAAACTGCCCGTGGACTATAGTAAGAAGTGATAATAAGAAAAAAGCTAGAATAAATTGTATTAAACATGTTTTAAATACAGTTACATATCCTAATCAAATAAAATATGAACACTCAAAAGAGGATAAAGATATTATTGTATCTGGTTCTAAAGAGATTGAGATAATGGAAGCACAAAATACTTTTTCAAAAGTTTCATAAGTATGAATTTAAGAACTTTTAGCAGAACAGAATATGTAGGTTTATATAAATCAAAAACAGAGCATCCACTGTTTGGAAAGAAATATGTTGCAAGATTTCAATTGAATAGAAAAAGGTATCTAAAAGTGTTAGGTTATGAAAAAGCTGATAACTTAACAGATTTAGATGCTTATAACCTTTTAGTAGATTATAAAAAATCTATATCAGCATCAACAACACCAAGAGCAGCAATATCAACAAATAATAGTAAACAAAATAATAAAAAACCTACTGTTGATACAAATAAAAATGTTATAAACAATGAAGTTAATAATGAAATTAAAAATGAAGAGATAAACAATTTAGCATTAGATAATTTAGCAAAAGAGAATTATAAGCTAGGTAAACTATTAGGTGACTATAAAAGCATAGATGAAACTGATTTTAAAGATGGTATTCAAAAAATATATGATGCAAATGAGATGAAGCCTTATCAAATAGAGCTAATCAAAATGCAAAAATACCTAGAAGAATCTAAAAAGAAAATGATTGTATTATTTGAAGGTCGTGATGCTAGTGGTAAAGGTGGTGCTATTAGAAGAATGACTAGATATATGAATAGTAGAAACTATAGAGTAGTAGCATTAGGTAAACCAACAGAAACACAAAAAGGGCAATGGTTCTTTCAAAAATATATTGAGCATTTCCCAACAAGTGGAGAGGTGATTTTATTTGATAGAAGCTGGTACAACAGAGCTATGGTTGAACCTGTATTTGGTTTTTGTACACAAAACCAATATCAAATATTTATGGAAGATGTTGTTGGATTTGAGCATGACTTAGTAAGACAAGATATTATTCTTATAAAGTTATATTTTAGTGTTTCAAAAGATATGCAGATGCAAAGATTTGAAAGTAGAAGAACAAACCCATTAAAACAATGGAAACTAAGCGAAGTTGACCTTCAGGCTCAAGACTTATGGGAAGAGTTTAGCGAAAAGAAATATGAGATGTTAAAAAAAACACACTCAGATAGTGCTCCTTGGCATATTGTAAGAAGTGATAATAAACATAAAGCAAGAATGGAAGCTATAAAAATAGTTTTAAACAGTGTAAATTATCCAGATAAAAATAGTTCATTAAATTTTGATAAAGATACAAAATATAATATATCTGTACAACAAGAGCTATCAAGAATGAGACAAAAGAAAGATTACTAAAATATGAAGTTATATATTGACCAAGAAGCAATTTCTACTTTAAATATGGGTAAAAATGGATTATTATCTCCAGTAAATAATTTAATGAATTTCCAACAATCAAAAGAGGTGAATGAAACTGGTAAATATAACAGTGAAATATTCCCTTTCTCTTTTGTTTTAGCACCTTCAGGAAAAAGAAATCATAAAGTTTTAGAAAACTCAAAAAAAGGTGATAAACTAGAACTTATAAATAAAAAAGAGATTGTTGGTCATATTATTGTAGATGAAATATTTCCTATAAATAAAGATGAAAGAATTTATAAAATATATGGTA
>JAYELQ010000237.1:0-27867 GCA_034717655.1 Campylobacterota bacterium | reverse complement strand
CAATTTCACTTTTATACTAAAATTTCCTAACATATAATATCCTTTTACAATTAATATTTTAAACTATTATACAATAATTTTCTTAATTATTGTATAATAGTTTTCTTAATTATTGTATAATAGTTTAAAAAAGAACTAGTAGTTATAGGTAGTTTTTTCTATACCATCTACAAAATAACCAAATAGCATAAAAATGTTGTTTGAGTTTATTTTGTTTTGCATTTTCATAAATATATTTCAGATATTTTTCATTAAATATATCTGTTTTATTATTTACATATAATATATCTTCTAATAGTTTATCTTTATATTCTATAAAAAGCCACTCATTAAAAGGTGAATTAAAACCTTTTTTAGGTCTATCTATTATCTCTTTTGGGATATATTTATCTGCTATTTTTTTTAGAAGATATTTATTTGTATCTCCCACTTTTAAGTTACTATCAATTTTAAATGAATAATCTACTAACCTATAATCTAAAAATGGATTACGAACCTCTATAGAAGAGGACATAGATATCCTATCTACTTTAGACAGGAGTGCATCACCAAGCCATATCTTGATATCTATATAACTCATCCAATCTATACTATTTTTTTTCTCTCGCTCTTGTTTGAAGTTTGCTACTTTTTTTAAAAGCTTTTTTCTTTGTGCTGATGTGAATATTTCACCAAAACTATTATATATAGTTTCCTTTTTTATAACTCTTCTTAGGTATTCTACCTCTTTATTTCCACCCATAGATGATATAATATTATTTAAAAAACTATTTTGATAATTAGATAATGTATCTTTAAATTTATAATATTCTAAAAATTTACTATAGTTGTCATATCCTAAAAATATCTCATCACTACCCTCTCCACTTAAAACAGATTTTATATTACTATTTTTAATTGTTTTCATTAGATGATACAAAGGTATTGCAGCTGGGTCTGAGTGTGGTGTTTCTAAATGTTCAAACACATCTTCTAAACTCTCTATAAATTCATTTTGAGATATCTCTATAGGTGTATGGTTACTTTTTATATCTTTTGCAACTATATTTGCATAATCTAATTCACAATATTTTTTATTAGTTTTATATCCTACACTAAAAGTATCTATTTTTTTATCTGATATTTTTGAATATATAGAACTTATAAGACTACTATCAATCCCTCCACTTAATAAAGTACCCATATTAACATCACTTTTAATTCTGACATCGACACTATCAAATAATATATCTTCAATATTTTTTAAAGCTATTTTCTCTTCAAAAATAGATTTGTGAGTTTTTATTTTATAATATTTTTTTATCTCTAATCTATTATTTTGTAAAATCATATATGAAGATTTATCAAGTTGTAATATATCATTATAAAAAGTATTTGGAGATAATGGGATAAAATATTGAAGGTATTGAGAAAGTGCTACTTTATTTAAAGGTGGAGTATATCCTATTATATTTATAATTGGTTTTATCATACTTGAAAATACAAATTGATTATTTTTGAAATAATAAAAGAATGGCTTTTTACCATATCTATCTCTAACACAAAAATATCTATCTTTTTTTATATCATATATAGTAAAGCTAAACATACCATTTAAAAGATTTAAAAAATTTGTATCATATTTTTGATATAGTCTTATTAAAACTTCTGTATCACTTTTAGTTACACACTTTAAATTTTCAGAAACTATCAACTCTTTATAGTTATATATCTCACCATTAAAAACTATAATAATATCATCAAATATCATAGGTTGGTTTGCTTCATCATCTAAATCAATTATAGATAATCTTGTATGACCAAAATATTTATTATTTATATTAAAGGTATCTGAAAAGTCAGGTCCTCTATGATTCATAATATTTACTTTATCAAAAAAGTTATTAACTTTAAAATTTGTACCTAAAATACCACACATAATTACTTTTTATCCCTTGTTTTAGCTTAATATTAAATTGGGTATTATATATAAATAAACTTAAAGATAATATCACTATAATTATATTTATTAAAAAAAACAAGGAAATAAAATGGTAAAATATGAAGCTCTATTTGAAGATGAAAATAATATATTTGGAGGAAGTCCAAAGTCAAAATTTTGGGATATATTAAATACAGCAAGTGATGATTTAGTAAAAGACCAAGTGGATCAATTTTTTGAAAGATTTACAGTTATGGAAACATTATTAACTAAAGAGTATGGTGAAGATGGTTTAGAAAAAGCTATAGCTAAATATAGTTTTGAGAATTCAGAAGAGTTAGAATATAATAAAAAAAGCACTTATGTTGAATTAACTGGTGAGATTGTTTGTAGGTTAGATTCTTAAAAGTATGGAACAACTAAATCAAGTTAAAGAACAAATAAGTATATATATTAAAGAGATAGATGATGAAAAAAGTTCACACCTATTTGAACTTTTATCTGAAGGTAAAATGCTTCGTTCTAAATTGATATTAAAAATAGCTGGAGTTTCAAGGGAAAGTATTAAGCTTTGTGCTATTGTTGAGATGATACAGTCAGCTTCTTTATTACATGATGATGTTATAGATGAAGCAGATACAAGAAGGGGAAAGCCATCTATAAATGCCCTTTTTGATAATAAAACTTCAATTATGTTTGGAGATATCTTATATTCAAAAGCTTTTACTGAATTATCTCAAATGGATAAAGATATATCTTATTGTATATCAAATTCTGTTACTCTTCTAAGTATCGGCGAGATGATGGATGTTGATTTAACAGATAATTTTAATACATCTTATGATAAATATTTTGATATGATTTATAAAAAAACTGCAAGTTTAATAGAAGCTAGTGCAAAATCTGCTGCTATTTTAGCTAAAAAAGATGGTAACTCTTTTGCTCTTTATGGTAAAAATTTAGGTCTTGCATTTCAGATGATAGATGATATTTTAGATATAACTGCATCTAGTGAAGTTTTGGGTAAACCTGCTATGTTAGATTTTGTAGAGGGTAAAGTAACTATACCATATCTTTTACTTTATGAAAGATGTGAAGATAAAGATAAACTAAAATCTTTTTATAAAAAAGAGTTAAGTAGTAGTGAACAATCTTGGATAAAAGATGAGATGATAAAATATAATGTATTAATAGATAGTATATCTCAAGCTCAAAAACTAGGTTTAGAAGCTATTGAAGCTATAACATATGATGAGAATGAAGAGTTAAAAGATATTATGAAACAGATGATTTTTAGAGAATTCTAATTATTTTCTTAAATAGTAATATTAGATATTATTTAACTTTTTAGATTAAATATATTTAATGTACAATCAATAAACTTAAAAAATAAAGGAAAAAAATATGCCAAAAATAAATAAATATGTAGATATTAGTGAAGTTGAAAGAGAAGCAAAAAAAGATTTAATAGATAGACACTCACCATTTATTCACTGTACTAGTGAAGCAAAAGCTGGAGAGCCGTTTGAAGTAACTGTAAAAATGGGTAATGAATATACACATCCAGATGATTTTGACCACTATATAGAATCAGTTTCATTATTTAATGGTGAAGTAAAATTAGCTCAAGCTAGTTATGTTCCTGGAACTTTAGGAAATGTAAAAGCACATAATACTACAACATTTACAATTATACCAACTGGTAAAAAATTAAATCTTGTAGCTCACGGATACTGTACAAAACACGGTATTTGGGAAGGTACAGCTGTAGAAGTTACAGTTAACTAATATAATTTTTACATTTTAAAACCATAGGATTTTTTAATCCTGTGGTTTTTTTATCTCTTAGTAGTCGTAAGCTACTTTATATTTTGGGTCATCCTCTTCAAATGTACAAAACTGTTTTGCATCACTCATAATACTTTTACACTCATCACTTAGATGTCTTATTTTTATAGACTTTCCAGCTTCTTTATATTTTTTTGTGATTGCATCAATAGCTTCAACACCACTTATATCCATAACTTTTGTATCTTTAAAATCCAATATCACAACTTCTGGGTCATTTTCTATATTAAATTGAGAATTAAATGATGTTACACTTCCAAAAAATAAAGGACCATCAAAATCATAAATTTTAGTTCCATCATCTTCTATATGTGTTTTTGATATAACTTTTGCGTGTTTCCAAGCAAATACTAAAGCTGATATAATTACACCACTAATTACTGCAATCGCTAAATCTGCAACAATAGTAATAGCTGTAACTGTTACAAGAACAAAAGCATCACTTCGTGGCATTTTTGTTATTCTTGCAAAACTAGACCACTCAAAAGTTCCAATACTTACCATAAACATAATACCAATTAAAATAGCAACAGGTATAATATTTAGAATATCAGTTAGTGTTGCAACTAAAAGCATAAGCCCAACAGCAGCTACAATTCCTGATAATCTTCCCCAACCACCACTTGTATAGTTGATAATAGATTGACCAATCATAGCACATCCCGGCATTGCCCCAAACATACCACAAGTTATATTTCCAGTTCCTTGTGCGATACATTCTTGATTTGCACTACCTCTTTTACCACTAATCTCATCTAAAACAGAAAGTGTAAGAAGTGATTCTATTACACCAACAAGTGCAATAATAAAAGCATACGGAAGTATAAGCATATAAGCTTCAAAATCAAATATAACTGTAGGGATTGAAAACTCTGGCAACATACCTTTAAATTGAGCTAAATTTGCTAAATCTCCAACTAGTTTTGTTTCCATACCTGTAAAATAAATAGCAAGTGTAAAAACTATAATAGCTACAAGACCACCTGGTATTGCAGAAGTTACTTTTGGTAAAAAATACATAGTAGCCATTGTCCCAATAATTATAATATACATAATAATTCCAGAATCTTCAAGAAATTTAAATTGACTCATAGCAATAACAACAGCTAGACCATTTACAAATCCGTGAAGAGCTGGTTGGGGAACTAGTCTTATAAATTTACCCATTTTAAATACACCAATTGCTATTTGTATAGACCCAGCTACAATGGCAGTTAATGTTATATATTGAACTATCCCATAAGATAATTCAGTCCCACTTAAACCTTGTGCTTCAAGTATAGATTTTGCACTTAAACTAACACCAACAAGAACAATAGCAACAGCTCCTGTTGCCCCACTAATCATACCCGGTTTTCCACCCATAATAGCAGTTATAAGTCCTAATATAAAAGCTGCATATAATCCAACAATAGGACTTACTTGAGCTATAAATGAAAATGCAATAGCTTCAGGTACTAAAGCAACTGCAACAACTAAACCTGATAAAATATCATTTTTAGCACTTGACCCAATAAGATGATCTTTAAAATTTAACAATTAATATTCCTTTTTTTATATTATTTAAGATGAGAATAGTACTACAAATATACTTTAAAGCTTATTTAGATAAAATATTGTTATGGAAAATAATAACATTTTAATAATTGATTCAGATACTGTCTTTAATGAAGGTTTATCAACTAGATTTAAGAAGTTAGGCTATAGTGTATTACAATCTTATGAATTAGATAAAGCAAAAGAGTCTATTAAAAATAAAATAGTTGATTTTGATTTAATTATATTTAATTTAAATATAAACTCTAGTATGTCTTTTGTTCGATTTATACAAAAAAATAGTAAAGCTAAAATTATTGTTATTAGTGATATTGATGATTGTGTAAAAAGAGATGATTATTTTAGAAGTGGTATTGTAGATTTTTTTATAAAACAAGATAAATTAGAGTATATTATAGATGATATAGATACCCTTTTAATAAGAATAGAAGATAATAAATCTGAAAGTATTCTTATAATTGATGATTCTAAAGTTGTATGTTTTCAGCTGAAAAACCTATTATCTAATAAAAACTATAATGTATTTACAGCTTCAACTGCTAAAGATGGTTTAGATATAATTAAAAAAGATAAATTGTCTTTAATTATATTAGATATGGAACTTCCTGATATGCATGGACTTGAAGTTATGCAAGAGTTAAGAGATATATATATGATAAATAACTGTCCTATTTTAATTATATCTGGTTCTACAAATCCTGCTATTATAAGTAAAAGTTTAAAACATGGTGCTTCTGACTTTTTAAACAAATCATTCTCATATGAAGAGTTTTTATTAAAAGTTGATTTATTAATAAAATCAGCTAAATGGGAAAGAACATTTAAGGTACAAAAAAAACAAATTGAGGAAAATTTACAAAGTTTTGAAGCCTTAGTAAATTCAACTATTGAAGCTTTATTTATTTTTGAAAATAATATATGTATAGATATAAATGATGTTGCAATAGATTTATTTAAATATAACTCAAAAGATGATGTTCTTTATAAAGATATATCAGAGATATTTATTAATATATCTGATGAAAATATAACTACTATACAAGATAATAATGTAAATCATAGTTTTGAAGAGAGTTTAACAAAAAGTGATTATACTAAATTTGATGCTCAAATAAAAGAGAGAAATATACAACTAACTCATAAAGTATTAAAAATTATAGCAATAATAGATATAACAGATTTAAAACAAAAAGAGTTATTATTAAACAATCAAAGTAAAATGGCTTCTATGGGTGAGATGATAGGAAATATTGCACACCAATGGAGACAACCATTAACAGCTATATCTGTAGCAGCAGGTGGTATAAAACTTGGATATGAATTAGATATAAATGATGAAGATGAGGTTTTAAAAGAGCTTGATAATATAGTTGATAATACAAAGTTTTTATCTGATACAATTGAAGATTTTCAAAATTTTCTAAAAAATGATAGACAAATGAGTACTTTTTCATTAAATGAAATAATTGATAAATCAATATCTATTGTTAGTGCAAATTTAGGTGCAAGTGAGATAAATATTATTAAAGAGTATGAGGGTAACATAAAAGTAACAGGTATTCCAAATGATTTAGTTCAAGTTTTATTAAATATAATTAATAATGCTGGAGATATACTAAAAACACAAAAATATATTGAAAAAAAGAAATATATTATAATACACACTCATATTGAAAATAGTAATGTTATATTAACTCTACAAGATACAGCAGGTGGAGTACCACAAAATATTATAAATAAAATATTTGAACCATATTTTACTACAAAGCACCAATCTAAAGGTACAGGATTAGGTTTATATATGACACATAAGCTTATTGTTGAGGGTATGTCAGGAGATATAAAAGTTATAAATACAGATTTTATTTATGAAGATATCTCATACACAGGGGCAAAGTTTATAATAACTCTCCCTATAAATTAATAGTATAAAAAAGGTTAAAATTGAAAAGAATAATATTATATATTTCTATTATTATAGGTGTTGTTGTATTATTTGGTTTATATCAATTAGAAAGAGTTAATATTAAAACTCAAATATATCTTGAAAAAAGTCAATCTTTAAAAAATGAGATAAAAGAGCTAATAGAAAGAAAACAAGGTGCTACTTCTGCTTTAACTTATATTCTAAGTAAAGATAAAAATATAATAGAGTCTTTAAAAACAAATGATATAAAGTTAGTTGATTATAAAGAGTTAATAAATGGTCTTGATAATTTTAAAGACTATAAAGATTTATGGATACAAATTGTTGATAAAAATGGATATTGTTTTTATAGAAGCTGGACAGATAAAATAGGTGATTCTGTTTCTCAAGCTAGATTAGATATAGCAAAAATATTAAAAAACCCTAAACCTATGACAAATCATATTAGTACAGGTAGATTTGATATGACTTTTAAAACTATCTATCCTATATATTATGAGAATGAATTTTTAGGTGTAATAGAGATGATTTCACATTTTAATTCAATATCAAAAGCTTTAAAAGATGATAATATAGAACCTGTAATGATAGTAGATGAGAGTTATACAGATAATTTTATAAAACCATTTAGTGGACTTTTTATAGGTAGGAATTATGTTACAAATATAGATGCTTCAAAAGAGTTAATGAAAAAAATAGAAGAAAATGGGATATCAAAGTTTTTAAATATTACAAATTATTTACTTCTTGAAGATTATATTGTAACTACATATAAAGTAAATAATATTGAAAATAAACCTATGGGCTTTTTTGTAATGTTTTATAAGTTAGAAGATATAGATATTGAGAAATTAAATGATTTTGATATATTATTTCTAAAAAGAATTATTATTATTCTTGTTTTTATTATGTTTATAACAACATTTTTTGTAAATAAAAGGTTTATAAAAAATTTAAATGATGAGGTTTTAAAACAAACAAAAAAGCTACAAAGACAAAAAAATAAATTAACAAACCTTGTTGAAGCACACGATAAAAATGTTATCTTTTCAAAAACAGATTTAAAAGGTAGAATTATTTATGTTAGTGAAGCTTTTTGTCAAATTAGTGGTTATAGTAAAAAAGAGCTTTTAGGAAAGTCTCATAATATAATAAGACATCCAGAGATGTCAAAAGAATTTTTTGAAGATTTATGGCAAAATTTAGAACTAAGAAAATCTATAGAGAGAGATATAAAAAACTTAGATAAGAATGGTAACTACTATTGGGTTAAATCTAAGTTTGACCCTGTTTATAATGAGAAAGGTAAACATGTAGGTTATAGTGCTGTAAGGGAAAATATAACTTCTCAAAAAGAGGTTGAACTTTTACAAAAAGAGATAGCTGAAACTCAAAAAGAGGTTGTTTTTAGAATGGGGGCTATAGGTGAGAGTAGAAGTAAAGAAACAGGAAATCATGTAAAAAGGGTAGCTGAATACTCTAAATTATTAGCTATATACTATGGTTTGAGTGAAGAGAAATCAGAGATGTTAAAACAAGCTTCACCTATGCACGATATAGGTAAAGTTGGTATCCCTGATAGTATATTAAATAAACCAGGTAGATTTGATGATAATGAGAGAGAAGTTATGAATAGGCATGTAACTATAGGTTATGATATGTTAAAAGTATCTAATAGACCTTTATTAAAAATGGCAGCAATTGTAGCTTATCAACATCATGAAAAATGGGATGGTACAGGTTATCCAAATAATTTAAAAGGTGAAGAGATAAGTATATGTGGTCGTATAACTGCTTTAGCAGATGTATTTGATGCTTTGGGTTCTGATAGATGTTATAAAAAAGCTTGGGATGATGAAAGAATATTTAAGATGTTTAAAGAGGAGAAGGGTAAACACTTTGAACCAAAACTAGTAGATATCTTTTTTGAGCATAAAGAAAAGTTTATTAAGATAAGAAATGGTTTAAGAGATGTCTAAACAGTTATTAAATTAATATTTTTTAGTTATAATATATTTATAAAATTAAATAAGGATATAATATTATGAGTAAAATATTTGTAGATGCATGTAAAGGGTTACAAACACCTTATACACCCGTATGGATGATGAGACAAGCAGGGAGATATCTTCCTGAATATATGGCAGTTAGAGCTGAAGCTGGAAATTTTTTAAATCTTTGTCACGACCCTAAAAAAGCAGCTGAAGTAACAATTCAACCTCTTGATATAGTAGGTGTTGATGCAGCTATTTTATTTAGTGATATTTTAGTTATACCAGATGAGATGGGTATGGATTTAGAGTTTATTAAAGGTTTTGGACCAAAGTTCAATGACCCTATCACTTGTGAAGCTGATATTGATAGATTAATAGGTGGGAAAGAAGCTAGTAGTAAACTTACTTATGTTTATGAAACAATAGAACTTTTAAGAGAACAACTTGATGAAAGGGGTGATAATAAAGCTCTTATTGGTTTTACAGGAGCTCCTTGGACACTTGCTACATATATGATTGAGGGGCAAGGTACTAAGACATATAATTTATGTAAAAAGATGATGTATGAAAATCCTGCACTTTTACATAAAATACTTAGAAAAGTAACAGAAGTTGTAAAACTATATATGGAAAAACAGATAAAATCTGGTATTGATGTGGTTCAAATATTTGATTCTTGGGCTGCTGCTATTGAGCCATCAAAGTACAATGAATTTTCATGGCAATATATGGTAGAGATAGCTGATTATCTAAAATCAAAATATCCTGAAACTCCAATTATTATGTTTCCAAAAGGTATAAGTTCTTTTATATCTTTAGGATTAGTATATGGAAACTTTGATGTATTTGGTGTAGATTGGGGAACACCTATGGCACTAGCTAAAGAGAAATTGGGAGATAGATATGTTCTTCAAGGAAATATGGAACCTTGTAGATTATATTCTAAAGAGGAAACAACAAGATGTGTAGAAGCTATACAAGAAACAATGGGAACTAAAAGACATATATTTAATTTAGGTCACGGAATACTTCCAGATGTTCCAGTAGAAAATGCAAAACACTTTGTAAGTGAATGTCAAAGAGTAAGTAAAACTTAATGAATATTATATTTGGACCAGTTCCATCTAGAAGATTTGGGATAAGTTTAGGTATAGACTTATCCCCAAGTTTAAAACAGTGTAATTTTGATTGTTTATATTGTGAGCTATCTTATGCTAAAACTATTGATAAGCAAATAGAAACTATAGATGTTAAATCTATAGTATCTGAATTAAAAAATAGTTTAACTAATCATAAAAATATAGATGTTATAACATTTACAGCAAATGGTGAACCAACTCTATATCCATACTTAAGTGAACTTATAGATGAGATTGATAAAATAAAGGGTGACTCTAAAACACTTATACTTACAAATGGTGGAAATATTTATAAAAAAGATATACAAAATATATTAAAAAAAATAGATATAGTAAAAGTATCATTAGATTGTGTTTCTAATAAGTGTTTTAGAAAATTGGATAGAGTTGATAGTTCTGTTGATTGTGATAAAATAGTAGATGGACTTATATTTTTTAGAGATATTTATACAAAACAACTTATATTAGAAACTCTTTTTGTAAAAACATTAAATGATAACGATAAAGAGATAGAGCTTATAAAAGATGCTATAACAAAGATAAAACCAAATAGAATAGATATAGGAACTATAGATAGACCCCCTGCTTATGATGTAAAACCTATCTCTTATGATAAATTAGTAGATATAGCAAATAGATTTGAAGGTTTACCTGTAACTATAAGCTGTAAAAATAAGATAAAAAACCGACAATATTATAGTAAAGATGAGATAATAACAGTTTTAAAAAGACGACCTTTAACAAATGATGATATAGATAATTTATTTGATAAAGAGTCTAAAATTAATTTAGATAAGTTAATTTTAGATAAAAAAGTAAGAGTTATTTTAAATAATAGAGTTGAATTTTATAAAATTTAAAAAGAATTTTAAAATTCTTTTTAAAAAGTCTTGACAATTAAAATAAAATTTGCTATAATTCTGCTACTTAAAAAGATAATCACTTTTTAATTATTCCGGATTAGCTCAGCGGTAGAGTAGATGACTGTTAATCATTTGGTCGCTGGTTCGAACCCAGCATCCGGAGCCACTTCTTAAAATAAACAATCAAAAAAATATCATTAAAAAATAAAATGTTAAATAAAAATTCCAAAATAGATAGAAGTTATTATAACTTCTATCTATTATATTTAATTATCTTGACTTTTAGCTATAAA
This sequence comes from Campylobacterota bacterium, assembly GCA_034717655.1. Lineage (GTDB taxonomy): Bacteria > Campylobacterota > Campylobacteria > Campylobacterales > Arcobacteraceae > JAIOSF01. The sequence goes on along the minus strand of JAYELQ010000237.1, from coordinate 16,325 downwards.
TCTAAGCCAAAAATATCCAAATAAACCAGCAAATAAAGAAGCTGTTAAGATACCTACTTTTGCTTGAAATACAAGTTCTGCATTACTAAAGAATGCTAAATCTACTACAAATATAGACATTGTAAAACCAATAGCACCTAAAAATGAAACACCAAATATTTGACTAAAAGAGCTACCCTCTGGAAGTTTTGCTATTTTTAATTTTATAGCTAACCAAGATATACCAAATATCCCAAGAACTTTACCAAATATAAGTCCTGCTATAATACCAAAAGATACAGGTTCAAATATAATATCACTGATAGAACTAAAATCTATTGCTATACCAGCATTAGCAAGTGCAAAAAGTGGGATTATTATCAATGCTACAGGTAGATGTTAAATCATTTTCTAGTCTAGATGAGGGTGTTCCAACTGCATTTATTCTATCTTTTATATTAATTAATATAGCTTTTTGTTTTTCGTGCATAACATGGTCTGTTGTTACAGGATAGTTATCATATTCATCTAGTAGATTTCTTGTATGTTGTGTAAAATCAATAGGTGTTTGTTTTGGTTTTGATGGTATAGCCATAGCTGCAATAACCCCTGCTATAGTTGCATGAACACCTGATTTTAACATAAAAAACCACATAAATAAAGCAACTATAAAATATGGTAAAATCATATGTATCCCAAATCTATTAAAAGAAACCATTATAAGAAAACTAATTCCAGCTAACATAAGAGGAACAAAGTGTATCTGTTCTGTATAAAATATAGCTATAACTAAAACAGCCCCAAGGTCATCTACGATAGCTAAAGCAACTAAAAAAGTTACAATGGAAGTAGGGACTCTTTTTCCTAAAAGAACTAATGCACTAATAGCAAAAGCAATATCTGTAGCCATAGGGATACCCCAACCGTGTACACCTTCACTACCATAATTTATAGTAAAATATATAATAGCTGGAAAAAGCATACCACCAATAGCAGCTAAAATAGGTAAAATAGCTACTTTTATATCAGATAATTCACCTGCTAAAATCTCCCTTTTTATCTCTAATCCAATAATAAAAAAGAATATAGCCATAAGTCCATCATTTATCCAGTGGTGAAGAGTGTTTGATAACTCCCAAGAACCAATTGAAAAATTTATCTTAGTATGAAAAAAATGTACATAGTTTTCTGAAAAAGGTGTATTTGCAAGTATAAGAGCAAGTACAGTCATAAACATCAAAATAATACCAGTCGTAGTTTGAGCATGAATAAAATGTTCAAATGGTGTAGCTATTTTATTAAAAGTTCTCTCCCACGGTGCATATAACTTCATTTTATATCCTTTAAAATTTAATTTTATATCATAAATAAAAAACTTATTACATTATATAATTATACTATTTAAATATCTATAAAGGAAATTTTGATATTATAAAATTTCTATATAAAAAAAGGAAAAATATGTCAGATATATTAAAAATAGGTAAATATGAACTTAATAGTAGATTAATAGTAGGTAGTGGAAAATATGATTCTTTCCAAACAACAAAAGATGCAACTTTAGTAAGTGAAAGTGAATTAATTACAGTTGCAATAAGAAGAGTAAATATAACAAATCCAAATGAAGAAAATTTACTTGATTATTTTAAAGATACAAATGTAAAGTTATTACCAAATAGTGCAGGGTGTTTCACAGCAGAAGAAGCTATAACAACTTTTAGACTTATGAGAGAAGCTACAGGTATTGATTTAATTAAGTTAGAAGTTATTGGAGATGCTACTAAAACATTATATCCAGATGTTATAGAAACTATAAAAGCTTGTGAAATATTGAAAAAAGATGGATTTACAATTATGGCTTATACAAGTGATGACCCTATTATTGCAAAAAGACTTGAAGATGCTGGAGCTGATGCTATTATGCCTTTGGCTGCTCCTATTGGAAGTGGTTTAGGTATTCAAAACCCATATAATATAGCATTTATAAAAGATGCAGTTAATGTTCCTGTTATTGTTGATGCAGGTTTAGGTTGTGCATCTGATGCAGCTGCTGCTATGGAGTTAGGAGCTGAAGGAATTTTGGCTAATACTGCTATTGCTCAAGCTAGCAACCCTATGGCTATGGCTGAAGCATTTAAATATGCAACAATAGCTGGAAGATTAGGTTATAAAGCAGGAAGAATACCTAAAAAACCTTATGCAACAGCTTCATCTCCAATAGATGGATTAATTCAATTTTAGTATTTTTTTATTAATCTTTTAAATTTTAGGAAGAAATTTTAAAATTTCTTTCTAAAACTCTTGACATAATAAAAAAAATAGACTATAATTCCCCCACAAAAAGAGATAAGAGATTTTATAACTTTCTTTTTTTATTATTCGGAGTGTAGCGCAGCCTGGTTAGCGCACCTGGTTTGGGACCAGGGGGTCGGAGGTTCGAATCCTCTCACTCCGACCATCTTAAATTAATATTAACAAACTTAAATAAATGGTAGGTATAGCTCAGTCGGTTAGAGCATTTGGTTGTGGTTCAAAGGGTCGCCGGTTCGATTCCGGTTACTTACCCCATTTTAAGTTTATTAATTATTTCATAACTTTAAATCATTAATCTTTCTATAATAACCCCATTATCTTTTAAAAAGTTTGATACTAGATCTGAATTTGTATGTTCGTAAGGTTTATCATATACTATTCTTTTTATACCACTTGCTATTAAATTTTTACTACATTCACTACAAGGTTCTAAAGTTACATATATAGTTGCATCTTTTATACTAATCCCCTCTCTTGCTGCCCATATAATTGCATTCATCTCTGCATGTATCTCATAAGTTTTTGACCATTCGTGATGCTCTTTTGTGTATTGATTATTCCAGTGACTATTACAGTTTTTATATCCAGCTGGTGTTCCATTGTATCCTGTACTTAATATTCTACCATCTTTTACAATTACAGCTCCAACTTGTTTTGATACACATTTACTAGCACTAGCTATCTCTTTTGCTATATTTATAAAATTTATATCACTAATCATATTTCATCCCTTTTTATTTTAAATTTGATTTTATCTAATTATTATTTAAAGATACTATTTTTTTAGTGATTTAATGTTAAAATTAGATATATAAATAAAAAAGGATTTTTATGACAAAAAAGTTATTACTAATAATGTTATTTATAAGCACACTTTATTCAATTACTCTAGTTGCTAAAATTACACCAAATGAAGTTTATTCTGAAGTTATGATATTAGAAGATGAGATTTATAATCTAATGGATTATTTTGAAGTTGAATATGATAAAAATAAGATTATAGATAAAGTAAATACAGAACTTAAGCCTAGAAATATTTGGCAAAAATCTTATGAAGTTATGATAAAAATAAATATATTAAGAAATAAACATAATTTTCTAACTATAGAACCTGTAAATATGGCACCAGTATTAAATTTAAATCCTGATTTAGTATATGAACAAACTCAAAGAATAAAAACAGAATTAGATATTTTTAAACATAGATTAGGGATATCTAATATAAAATATGAAAAAGATTATAAATTTAAAAATAAAACACCACTAGATGTATATAATGGATTATCTAATTTATCTAATTTATTTGATATCTTAAGTAAAGGGGAACTTACTCTATCTTATGTATTTGCTGAAAATATGAGAATATATAATGATATAGATTTAATATTAGGATATTTTGATATTGAAGATAAAACAATACCACAAAAAAAGAATATAGATGCAACACCAACAGGTACTTTTAATATTGGATTGAAAATATTAGAGAAAATTAAGCAACTTCAAATAAGTGTAGGTATTGATTTTGTTAATTTTAATAGTTTTAAAAAGAAAACACAAACACCAAGTGAAGTTTTTGGTATAACACAAATGATAATATCAGAACTACAAACAATCAAAGCATATTTAGGTATAAGTGTAATTACATCTGGTGCTGTTGAATATAAAACAAAAACACCTGTAGAGGTTGACCAGCTTATGAGTTGGAACCTTAGAAAACTTGAACTTTTAAAATCATTATTAAGAAGGTAACTATGTTTAATTTATCAATTAAAACAAAACTATTTTTACTATTTATTATTGTTATACTTGTATCTGTTAGTTCTGTTGGATGGTTTGGATTTAAAAGTGCAAAAGATTCTTATATAAATTCAGCTTTTTTAGTAAATAAAGGTGAGATGAAAGCATTAGGTAATAAAATCCAAGGTGTTTTAGGAACAATTCCTGATGATGTTATTTACAATTCAAATTTTTATGCATTAGAAAAACTTTTGATTTGGGAAGACCTAAAAGAGCAAAAGGAGATAGAGAAGTGGAAAAAGGTATATATCTCTGCATTAAAAGATTATATAGAGAATAAAAAGTTATATTATCAAGTTAGAATATTAGATATAAATGGTAATGAAAAGATATTATTAAAATATGATTATATTACAAAAAAAGTGTTACAATCAGATAAAAATAAACTGCAAAATAAAAGTAATAGAGATTATTTTAAAAAAGCTATATCTCTTCAAAAAGGTGAATTTTATATATCAAATATGAATTTAAATGTAGAGCATGGGCAAATAGAGAAACCACATATCCCTGTAGTTAGGTACTCTACACCTTTGGTTGATAAAAATGGTGAAACAAAAGGGGTTATAGTTTTAAACTTTAATGCAACTATTCTTTTAAATATGATAAGAGATACAAAAGCTATTGATGAAACAAGAGATGTTCAAAAATATTATTTATTAAATAAAGATGGATATTACCTTTTTATTGAAGATAAAATAAAAAGATGGGGATTTCAATTAGGAACAGAATATAATTTTAAAAATGATTATGAAGGAGTTCTTGAAAAGTTTAAAGATAAAGATGAGATAACATTTATAGAAGATAATAAAATATTTTCTATGAATAAAGTTTATCCAAATAAAGTAAATAATAGTTATAGATATTGGTATTTAGTAACACAAATAGATACAGAAGTAGCCTTAGAATCTTTAGATGAGTTTATAAATATATTTTTTATAATATTATTTTCTGTATTAGCTATAGGTTTATTTTTAATAAATAGTGTAATTTCTAAAATTACAATATCTCTACTTAAAGTAAAAATACAACTAAACAGACTCTCAAAAGGTGAAATACAAAAAGAAAATATTATCTATAATTCAAATGATGAGGTTGGACAGATTGTAAAATCTACAAATATTTTAGTTGATGCAATTGAAACAACAATAAATCAAGCAAATTTAATATCAAGTGGAGATTTTACAAAAGATATTACACTTCTTAGTAAAAATGATAAATTAGGTTTAGCTATAACTAGTATGACAAAAAGGTTAAAAGAGATAACTTCACTTGCTAAAACTTTATCTGTAGGTAATTATGATGTAAAAGTGATAGTAAAAAGTAATGATGATGAGTTAGGGAAAGCTCTTGTTAATATGGTGAAATATCTTGAAAATATAACAAAAGTTGCAGAGTCTATATCTCTTGGTCAAATTGATATTAGATATAAAGCTCAAAGTAGTGATGATAGATTGGGTTATGCTATTTTACAAATGATAAAATATTTAAAAAATATATTAAAACAAGCACAAGCTATTACAAATAAAGATTTTACAAACTCTATAAATATTAAAAGTAAAGATGATGAATTAGGAGAAGCACTTGTTAATATGACTACAATTTTAGCTTCAAATAATATAAAAACAAAAAATGAAGTTTGGCTTAGTGAAGGTTTAGCTTCTTTAACTGATAAATTAACAGGTATAGATGATATTTTAATATTATCAAAAAAATCTATAGATACAATAAGTAGATATCTAAATGCAAGTAGTGGAGTTCTTTATACTATAGATAAAGATGAAGATGAGTTAAGTTTAATAGCATCTTTTGCATTTATATCAAGAGATAGTATATCTAATAGGTTTAAATTAGGGGAAGGTATTGTTGGTCAAGTTGCATTAGAACAACAAGAGATATTACTTAGAAATATAAAAGATAGTAGTTATCAAGTTCAAACAGGTACAACTATATCAACTCCAAAAGAGATATATGCATTTCCTTTTATATATGAAGGGGAGCTTTTTGGTGTTATTGAGCTTATGACTTATGAAAGTTTTACAGATGAAGATAAAATATATCTTAAAAAAGCTTCGAATATATTATCAACAATATTTCATTCTACAATACAAAATATAAAAATAAAAACATTACTAAAAGAGTCTCAAGAAGCTTTTGAAGAGTTACAGGTAAAATCAGAAGAGATGCAAGCTCAAAGTGAAGAGTTAAGAGCCACAAATGAACAGATGGAAGAGCAACAACAGCAATTGGAGTTACAATCAAATAATTTACAAGTTAAAAATGAAGAGATTAATAAAGCAAAACAAGATATAGATAAAAAAGCAAAAGATTTAGAGATTTCAAATAAATACAAAAGTGAATTTTTAGCAAATATGTCACACGAATTAAGAACACCTTTAAATTCTGTTATTCTATTATCTTCATTATTATCTAAAAATAGTAAGAATAATTTAAATCAATCTGATATTCAAAAAGCAAATGTTATAAATGAATCTGGAAATGAATTATTAAGACTTATTAATGATATATTAGACTTGAGTAAAATAGAATCTGGAAAAATGGAATTAATTATAGATAAAATAGATTCTAATAATTTGATAAAATATTATGAGGAGACTTTTAAACATACAGCTATTGATAAAGGTTTGGAGTTTAATATTATTGATAATATCAAAGATACATTTTATAATGATAAAGATAGATTAGGTCAAGTTATAAGAAATCTAATCTCAAATGCTTTTAAGTTTACAAAAGATGGTTCTGTTGATTTAATATTTGATAAAACATCAGATGAAAAACTACCTATTAAGATATCTGTAAAAGATACAGGATTAGGTATAAGAAAAGATAAACAAGAGCTTATATTTAAAGCATTTACACAAGCAGATGGAAGTACAAGCAGACAATTTGGAGGCACAGGACTTGGATTATCAATAAGTAAAGAGTTAGCTCACTTAATGAAGGGTGAAATAAGTTTAAAATCAGTTTTAGAAGAGGGTTCAACTTTCTCAATTTTATTACCAAACTTAAAGAGCTTATATAAACAAAAAGATATTAAAGTTAAAGATGAAGTTATAGAGATAGAAAATAATAATATAAAAAAAATTAATAGTAGTTTTTTAATTATAGAAGATGATAAAACTTTTGCTAATGTTTTAAAAACTACTGTAGAAGAGTATGGTGCAACTGTCCATATAGCAAATAGTGGATATGAGGGGTTAGAGTTAGCTAAAAAGTATAAAATAGATGGAGCAATTATAGATATTGGTTTACCTGATATTAGTGGTATTGATGTTATAAAAGAGTTAAAAAGTGATAGTTTAACAAAAGGTATCCATATACAAGTTATATCAGGAGAAGATAATAATATATTAAATTTAGATGATATTAAAATAGATGGATATTTACAAAAACCTGTTTCTAGTAAACAAATAAATAATGCAATATCTCATATAAAAGATTTAGATAATAATGATTTAAAATCAATTTTAATAGTAGAAGATGATATTATACATCTAAATGCGATACAAGATTATTTAAAAGAGGATAATAACTATGATATTGAAGTGGCTAAAAGTGTTGCTCAAGCAAAAGATAAAATAAAAAATAAATATTATAATATAGCTATAGTAGATTTAGGTTTAGGTGATGATAGTGGAAGTGAGATATGTAAATATTTAACAAACTATAAAAAAGATACATCTGTTCTTATATACACAGGTAGAGATTTAAGTAGTGAAGAGGTAGATTTTTTAAATGATATAAGTGATGAGGTTATAATAAAAAATCCTAACTCTCACGAAAGATTAAAAGATGAGATAGAGAGATTTATAACTTCACCAAAACTTACTGTTAATGAGAGATTTAAACAACATATTGAAGATATAGATAGTTTAGATAGTAAAGATTTTAATAAAAATGATTTAAAAGATAAAAGTGTTTTAATTGTTGATGATGATATTAAAAATATATTTGTTTTAACTTCTGCTTTACAAGAGTTTGATATGAAAATATCACATTCAAAGAATGGTAAAGAAGCATTAGAGTATTTAGAGAATAATCCAACAACAGATATTGTACTAATGGATATTATGATGCCTGTTATGAATGGTTATGAAGCAATAGAGGCTATAAGGGAAGATAAAAATTTAAAACATCTACCAATTATAGCAGTAACTGCAAAAGCTATGCAAAAAGATAAAGATAAAGCTTTAGATAGTGGTGCTGATGATTATTTAACAAAACCAATAGATTTAGAAAAGCTTACTTCTATGATGATTATGTGGATAAATAAATAATGAATATAGATTCAATAGAATTAATTAAATTTTTAAAAAAAGCTTACGATAAATATGAAGATGACTTTATACATTATAACTACAAAGTTTTAAAAAGAAGGATAGAGAGTCATTGTATAGCTTTAAATATTGATGATTTTATAGAATATTCTACTATGGTTTTAAAAGATAAAAATAGATATGATGAGATGTTTAGATATTTTAGTATTAATGTTACTGAGTTTTTTAGAGAACCTAAAGAACTAAAAATATTTAGAGAAAAAGTTATACCATATTTAAAAACATTTAATCATATAAAAATATGGTGTGCAGGTTGTAGTAGTGGAGAATCCCCATACTCTTTAAGTATAATATTAGATGAAGAGGGGTTGCTTCAAAAGTCTCAAATATATGCAACAGATTTTAATAATAGAATTTTAGTAAAAGCAAAAGAGGGATTATTTGATATAAAGGATTTTGAACAAAGCTCTTCTAATTATAAAAAAAGTGGTGGTAAAAAAGATTTTGAAGATTATTTTTTAAAAAATGGTAAATATAAGAAAGTAAAAAAGTATTTAAAAGAACATATATTATTTTTTAATCATAACTTGGCTACAGATGGTATTATGAATGAGTTTCAGCTAATTATTTGTAAAAATGTTATAATATATTTTAATGATATTTTAAAAGATAAAGTTATAAATCTTTTTAATAATTCTTTAGAGTGTAATGGTTTTTTAATACTAGGGAATAGTGAGTATTTACCAATACAGTTTCAAGATAAATTTAATCATTATATTCCAAAAAGTAAGGTGTACCATAAAATATGCAAATAAATATATTAATAGTTGATGATATAGAAGCTAATCTTATATCATTAGAAGCATTATTAGATTCATTAGATAATAATTATAATATTATAAAAGCTAATAGTGGGACAAAAGCATTAGAGTTAACATTGTCCTTAAAAATAGATTTAATTATTTTAGATATTCAAATGCCAGATATTGATGGTTTTGAAGTTGCTGGGCTTTTAAAATCAAATAAAAAAACAAAAGATATACCAATTATATTTTTAACAGCTGCTTTTAAATCAAATGAGTGGATTGAAAAAGGTTTTAAGATAGGGGCTATAGATTATCTCACAAAGCCTATTGATGAAAATCAATTTATAAATAGAATTACTCTATATACAAGACTTATTGAGACAATAGAAGAGAATAGAGAAAAAGATAAAAAACTATTTGAGCAATCAAAAATGGCAAGTATGGGTGATATGATAGGAAATATTGCACATCAATGGAGACAACCTCTTAGTATTATAACTACAGCAGCTAGTGGAATACAGATAAAAAAAGAATTTGATTCTTTAACAGATGAGTTTTTAGAAGATATGTTAAATAAAATCAATAACTCTGCACAATATTTATCTGATACTATTGATGACTTTAGAGATTTTATAAAAGGGGATAGTATAAAGAGTAACTTTAATATATCTCAATATATAGAAAAAGGTATTTCATTAGTAGATGGTGTTCTTAAAACTTATAGTATAAAAGTGATAAAAGATATTGATAATGGTATATCTACAAATAATTATGCTAATCTTTTTTTACAAATATTAGCAAATATCTTAAATAATTCAAAAGATGCATTAAAAGAGATAGAGAAAGATAATAAATTTATATTTATAACTCTTAAAAAAAATAATGGCAAAATTATTTTAACTATAAAAGATAATGGTGGGGGAATTCCAAAAGAGGTACTTCCTAAAATCTTTGAAGCATATTTTACTACAAAACATAAATCACAAGGTACAGGTTTAGGTTTATATATGACTTTTAATATGTGTAAAACTATGGAAATAGATATAGATATAAAAAATGAAACATTTGAGTATAAAAATAAAGTTTATACAGGTGTTGATTGTTCTCTTCTTATAAAAGATGAGAATTTAATTATTTAGTAAGATGATATAACTTCTCTTACTATCTCATCTATATCTATGATTTTATCAATAATACCTAACTTAATAGCACTTTTAGGCATACCAAATACTTTTGAACTTAATTCATTTTGAGCAAAAGTTTTACCTCCATTTTTTTTAATATTAGAAATTCCTTTTACTCCATCATTTCCCATACCTGTCAAAATAAATGCTATACTATTTTGTTTAACCTCTTCTGCTATAGAACTAAATAGTATATCAATACTTGGTTTATGAAATGTATGTAAATTATTTGAAGTTATTATTATTTTGTAACTATCATTTTCAACCTCTTTAATTAATAGGTGATTATTAAAAGGTGGAAAATATATTGTATTTTCTTTTATTATTTCATTGTTTTTAGCAACTTTAATATCTATATTTGATTTTTCAATTAGTTTTGGTATAAAAGTTTTAGATAAGTCCCTACTTGAATGTTGTACTATTAAAATAGGAGGTATTTTATTTGAAGGTAATTTTGGTATAAAGTTTTCTAGTACATCTAAACCACCTGTTGATAAACCTATTACTATTATTTTAGAACCATATCTTTTTATCATTTTTTTATTAGATGTTTTAGAAATTATATTATTACTATTTCTATTTATAATATCTAAAATTTCTTTGTTATTTTGAATATCAATATTTTGACTATTTATAACTTTAATATTTTTATCAAGTTTTAAACTAAATAATTTTATATCAGATATTATAATATCTGGAGATTCTTTTAATATTTTTAATTTCTTTTCTGCAAGTGATAAATTATTTGCTGTTCCTATAATATTAAACTGCTTATTATTTTCTAGTATCTTTGTTAATTGTGTTCTAAAAACAACAGAATTATTTATAATAAATATATTTTTAATTTTTTACACCTTATAATTTTTTGTATATACTAGGTTCTATTTGTACAACTTTATCTGTAATACGATTTAAAGATTCACTATGTCCCATAAATAAATAACCATCTTTTTTTAGATGTTTTAAGATATTATTAATAATTGTTTTTTTATCATTATCATTAACATATATAATCATATTTCTTAAAAAGATAATATCAAATATACCTATTTTTGTATTAATTTGATTAATTAAATTGATATGTTCATATAAAATATTTTTTTTAATATTATCTTTAAATTTAAAGAAACCTTCATCTTCCTTTATACCTTTGGAACAATATTTTTTTAGATACTCTAATGGTATTCTTTTACTATATTTTATTGGATAAACTCCATTTTTAGAGTATTCTATCATATTATTATTAATATCACTTGTTAAAATTTCCCAATTTTTATAAGAGTTTAGATTGTAGTCTATCTCCATAGCAATACTATATGCTTCTGCCCCATTAGACCCAGCAGCACTCCAACATCTAAACTTATCATATTTTATTGTAGGTAGAATAACTTCTTTTAGAAAACTAAAATGTTTTTTTTCTCTAAAAAAGTATGTTTCATTTATAGTAACCTCATTTATCATAACTTGTATATCTTTAGAATTATCTTTTATATGATTATAATAATCTCTAAATGAAGTAATATTTTTCTCTATTATAATATCATATAATTTATTTTCTAAATGAATTTTATCATTTTTTTGAATATCTATACCTGAATTTTTATGTATTAACTCTTTTAATAATAGGAATTCTTTATCTGATATTTTTATTTTTTTATTCATATTACTATCTCATATTCTTTAAAATACTATTTTTTAAATTATTTAAATTTAATTTATCAACAATCTCTAAAACACCTAAATCTAAAACATCTTTTGATATAGCATTAGTGGACATATTTGTATGTGCAATAATAGGGATAGTATTATATTTTTTATTTTTATATAAAATATTTAATAACTCTATACCATCCATTACAGGCATCTCAATATCTGTAATAATCAAACCTATATTATTTATATCTGTATTTTCTAAAAATTTTATTAATAATGCTCCATTATTGAATATTTGATAAGGTATATCCATTTTATCTATAAGTTTCTCAATTTGATTTTGAATAAGAATACTATCTTCTGCAATCAATATCTTATTTTCTTTTAAAGGTTCTTTGGGTATCTCTATATCTTTTAATATATCTTTATTTAAAGTTAATATATTTGGATATATATCCATTGTTAATTGGTCAAAATCAAAAATATTACAAAGCTTTTTTTCACCATTTACATTTATCTCTGCTGAATAAGATATTTTTTTATCCCTTTGTGTCCCTTCAAACATATTATTTAATTCAATAGTTTGAATACCTATAACATTTTTAACACAAAGTCCAATTCTTATATCAGAATATTTAGATATAATTATTAATGGAAATCTTTTATGATTAGATATATCAATACCTAACCAATCATCAAAGTTTACAATAACGACAATATTTTCTCTTATCTTAGAAACACCTAAAGTCAAATTATCACTATCACTACTTTCTATAATCTCTATATTTTTATTCTGTATTAACTCTTCAACTTTAGCTACATTGATAGCATAAAATTCGTCATTATAATTTTGAAATATAAGATATTGACTTGATATATTTGTTTTTCCTATAATAAGTTCTATTAGTTCATCATAGTAAACTTGATTGTTATTTAAACTTGTTTTCATTTTTAAATCTCCACATTAGAAACTTTTGATAATTCATCAAGATTTAAAATCTCTTTTATATCTAATATAGATATAAACTTATTTTCAAATTTAGCAATATTTTTAATAAATCTTTTTTCTATATTTGTACCAAATATTGGACTAGTATCTAAAGATGTTTTTTCTAATGAATAAACCTTATCAACTTTACTAACGGTAACACCAATCTCATTTATTTCACCTTCATAAGAGATAGATAAAATAATAATTGATTTTTTGTTACAATTTAAAACTTTATTTAACTTTAATCTTTTATTTAGAGATATAATAGGTATAATATTTCCCCTTACATTTAAAACTCCCTCTATAAAATCTTCCATTTTAGGTATGTAAGTGATAGTATCATAAGGGATTATCTCATAAATATTAACTACATCTAATGCAAATATATCATCTTTGATATAAAAAGTTAAATATTGATTATCTTCCATTTTATACCTTTAAAAATCAACCCAATTAGTTGATTTTTTATTATTTTTATTAGTTGATTTTTCATTTATAATTTCATCTAGTATATCAATATTTTCCTCTATTTTACTATTATTAGATATATTTGAAGTGGTAAAATATTTCATCATTAAAGATAACTTTTTAGCTTCACTTAGCATATTATTACTATTTGTAGCTAGGTTTTCACTATACTTAGCATTCTCTTGTGTAGTTCTATCAAGATTTGTCATAGCATCATGAATCTGTTTTATACCTATATCTTGCTCTTCTGAAGCAGCACTAATCTCTTCTATTAATAGTGTTGTTTTTTGAGTACTTGGTACCATCTCATTTATAAGGTCTCCAGCTTTTCTACTCTCTTTTACACTTGTTTTTGATATATCACCTATCTCACTAGCAACATTTTGAGACCTCTCTGCTAGTTTTCTTACTTCAACTGCAACAACAGCAAAACCTTTTCCGTGCTCCCCTGCTCTTGCTGCTTCAATAGCTGCATTTAAAGCTAATAGATTTGTTTGGTATGCTATATCTTCAATTTGTTCAATTTTATTAGCAACCTCTTCCATTAAATCAGCTGTTTTATGTACTGCTTTACCACCTTCAATTGCTATAGAATAAGCTTTTTGTGCCATATCTGTTGTATGTTTTGAGTTGTTTGTACTAAGATTTATATTTCCAGCTATCTCTTCAATAGCTACTGAAGTTTCTTCTAAACTGTTTGCTTGTTCTAGACTTGATTCAGATATCTCTTGAGCTGTATCTGCCACATCATTTATACCAATTGTAACATCATGAGATATTTGGTTTACATTTGATACAACTGAATCTAATTTTGAAATAGTTGTGTTTATAGCATCTTTTAATATAAGGTATTCCCCTGTATAGTTTTGTTCAATTCTTATTGTTAAATCACCATCAGCTACTTTTTCCATAGTGTTATTTATATTTTTAATTGTTTCTTTAAAACTAGAAACAACTTCATTTAATCCATAAGCTATACTTTTCATATCACCTTTATATAAAGATGTATCTAGTGTATAGTCAAAATTGCCTCTTAATGAAGAGTGTACACTATCGTTTAAGCCATTTAATATAGAGGATAATGCATCTGATAATTGATTTGTAGCCTCTTTTAGTGTATTAAACTCCCCTGTAGTATCTTTTGTATATTTAGCTTCAAAATTTCCATTTGATAAGTTTGTATAAACTTTACTCATATCTTTAAATGTTGTACTTAAATTTAAAGATAAATTATTTAATAACTCTTTTAATTCTATTAGAGATTTGCTATGTGGCTCTATATTTAATTGTGTACCAAAATATCCATTTTGTAGATTTTGTGTAAAATCTTTTGATTCTATAATAAATCTTTCATCTTGTTTTAATTCACTATTTAATTTTTTCATATATGCATTATACATATGAGAAACATCAGCTATCTCATCTGTTGAGTGTATCTCTATTAAAAGGTTTGAATCTTTTTGAGCATTATTTCTTAGTAGCTTTTCAAATCCTTTTTTTAGTTCATCAATTGGAGTAGATATTTTTTTGATAAAATAAAATAAAATAATAATAGTAATCCAACCTAAAACTGTTGACCATATTATACTAGTAGTAATTATAGATACTATTTTTTCATCTGTTTTATTAAGTGAAAATGTTAAGTCAATAATACCTATAACATCACCTGTTTTTTGATTTGTATGACAACTAATACACTCTTTTGTTGCTATCATAGGTTTAATCATTCTTAAACTATGATTATTGCTATTTTGAAACTCTTTAATTGTAGTTTGTTTATTTTTAAATACTTTTAATATCTCTTTATCTGTTGTATAAATAGATTTAGTGTTAAATAGTTCTATTAAGCTTTTACTTTTAGCAACAACTAAATTCTCTACCCCATCAATCTCTCTTGTTTGATTTTC
This sequence comes from Campylobacterota bacterium, assembly GCA_034717655.1. GTDB lineage: Bacteria > Campylobacterota > Campylobacteria > Campylobacterales > Arcobacteraceae > JAIOSF01. The sequence goes on along the minus strand of JAYELQ010000237.1, from coordinate 932 downwards.
AACACTAGTCATTAGCTCTATATCACCTGTTGTCATAGCACTTCTAAGAGCTACAAATATTGATTTATTCATCATCTCCACATTATCTTTTGCAGTCTCTAAAAAATCATTTTTTATATGAACAGTATTTATATATGCAATAGTTAAGCTACTAATTGTCATTAATATAAATATGGTAACTAGAATTTTATATATAATTCTACTTTTTATTAATTTTATCATCTTCATTATCCTTTTAGTTTTTGTTTATCTATATATCTTAGAAGAAGTGGTATATCTAAAATTAAAGCTACTTTTCCATTTCCTAAAATGGTTGCCCCACTAATACCTTTTAGGTTTTGAAATACTTTTCCCATTGGTTTAATTACAGTTTGAAATTCACCTAATAATTCATCTACAATCAATCCAACTTTTAAATTACCAAAATTTACTATAACTATATTCTCTTTATATAAAGTTTGTTTATATCCAAAAAATGATTTTAAATCTAAAAGAGGTAATACACTACCTCTTAAATTAATAAAATTATTAATATTAACAAACTCTTTTAACTCTTTTGTTAGCTCTATACACTCTAATAACATATCTAAAGGGATTATATAAAAGTCATTTTCTAATTTAATCATAAAACCATCAATAATAGCTAAAGTTAAAGGTAATCTAATAGTAACAGACATCCCTTTATCTTTTTTACTATCTATTTCTATAGTTCCTCTTAACTCTTCTATATTTCTTTTTACTACATCCATACCAACACCACGACCGGATATATTTGAAACCGAATTAGCTGTTGAGAAACCAGCTTGCATAATAAGATTATATATCTCATAATCTTGAAGTTTTTGATTTTGTGTAATTAAACCTTTCTCAATAGCTTTTTCTAAAATTTTTTCTTTATCAAGACCTTTTCCATCATCTGTAATTTGTATAAT
>JAYELQ010000236.1:0-1551 GCA_034717655.1 Campylobacterota bacterium | reverse complement strand
AATATTATTATCATTTGATATAACTTCCCATCTTTTAGAACTATTATCATATCCCCAAATAAGTTTGTGATTATCTATATCTGTAGTTGGTAAAGATGTTAAGTTCCAACCACTATTTAGAGTTATATTATCACTTATCTCTTCTGTATCAATAAATTCTATTGATTTTTCAGAATTACCAACTTTAATAGTAATCTCTTCATTAGAAGTATCTCCTGCTCCATCAATTAACTCATAATTTATTTGATAAATACCATCTTTATTAAAATTATAATCAGTTTCAAATCTCTCTTTAGAACTATTATATTTTAATTCAATCTCTTCAGAAGTTACAGCTACAACATTATCACTCTCTTGAATATCAATAATTTGAGGTGGTGTTATATATGCATAAACTCTTAATGTAGATTCAGATAACACATTGTCATTAACACTTAAATATAAAGTTTTTGTATCAATATCAATAGTATCACTATCTTTACCATAAAAATCTTTTATTGAATCTACAGATGCAGTAAAAATATATCCTAAAAATGAATTAGCAATAGTTAAATTACCTCCACTAGATTGTGGTTCAGGAAAAGAATTTTGAAATTTATTTTTATATTTTTCAGTTGCATATTCAAAACTCTCATTTAAAGTATATTTTCTTGCTAATCGTTGAAGGAAATAGTGTGTAAAATTTATACCATTTATATCCATTGGAATAGTTTGAGTTGCAGAAGCACTACCATAAACAACTCGATAGTCATCTTTTAAACCATCAACAAAAATACCACTATAACAAGTATCAATTACAACAATTTGCTCTCTTCCTGTTTTTTTATAAAAATTATTAAGCATAACTTTTAAGTTATATAAAGATAAGTATATTGAAGTCTCTCCATTTAAAAGAATACTTCCTCCATCGCTTCCATGGTCAACAATATAAAAAAGAAGTGGGTTTTTAGAATCTCCAATTTTATCTAATCCTTTACTCTCAATATCTTCAGATGTATAACTATGATAATCTACAACATTATCTTTTTCACCATCACCATCAATATCTACAAGTTTCTGTTCACTATCAACTGAATTAAAATAGTGAATATTCTCATCTCTATAACCTTGAGAGTATAAAAATCTATATATCTTTTCCCCTGATTTAGAAAAAGTATTTTTTAAAGGGTCATCATCTTTATCTTTTCCAATAACTATAACTGCATCTAAAGTTCCACCATCAAAATTTGTAGTTTTTATTATCTCTGTTGTTTTAAAATCTCCATCAACACAAGTTATAGTTGCTAAACCATCATTTTCAATAAAAAGTGTAGATTGGGATTTTACATATAAAGCAACTTCGTCATTTTCATTAACTCCACATTTTGTAGCAACTGATAATTTTGATTTAAATCCATATTTATCTATAGTTGTTAATTCAAATTCAATTTTTGAACCTATATTATAACTATCTTTAAACTCACATTCACCTTTTGGGTGTATATTTAAACTATTATTTGGAAAGTCACACTCATCTTTAACTATTTGAGTTTCACAATCATCACCAGTTAA
>JAYELQ010000235.1:0-1555 GCA_034717655.1 Campylobacterota bacterium | reverse complement strand
AAAGCACTTAAACAATATTTAATGATTTTTAATGTAATATGATACTACAAAAAAAAGGCATACTTACCTATTGTAAGGTTCTTACTTTTTTAACAAATAGCTTTGATTGTTTTTCTAAAAAATATTTTGCACGTACTTAGTAGAAAAACTTCGCATATGATACAATATAATTTCTTAAATTAAGTTTTAAGTTGTTATGTTGTATTTTTTTTTGCCTGATTTTTTGCTTAATAAAATATTTCTTAAAGTTATTTTTGTAACTAAATTGATATAATGATTTTATAACATAAGAAATAAAATAATAAAAGGAAAAATATGAAAACAAAATCACTATATATATCAACACTAGAAAAGGGTTCTGGTTCTTTAGTAGTTTCTATTGGGCTTATGCAACTTCTAAAATCAAAATATAATCGTGTTGCTTTTTTTAGACCTATTATAAAAAATTGTAATAAAAAAGATAGTGATATTGATACTATAAAAAAATATTTTAATTTAAGACTAAGTTATGAAGATAGTTATGGTTTTTGTATAGATGAAGTTGATGATATGATATCAAATGATAAAATCAATAACTTTTATGAAATTATATTAGAAAAAGTTAAAAAACTTGAACAAAACTATGATTTTATTTTAATAGAAGGTATTGAGAAAGACCTTATCTCTATTGGTTTAGATTTTGATATAAACTTAGGTTTAGCAAAACATATATCTGCACCTTACATAAGTGTTTTGAATATGAAAAATAAAGAGTATAAACATATAATAGAAGATATAAAAATAGAAGAAAAATCTATAAAAAAAAGTGGTTGTATCCATTTTGGTACTTTTGTGAATAGGATAGATGATAAACTTATATCAAGATGTAAAGATTATTTTAAAAATAGTGATTTAGATTATGAGTTAAACTTTTTACCACAAAAAGATGAACTAGAATACTTAACTATAGAGCAGATAAAAGATAATATAAATTGTAAATATATTTTTGGAAAAAAAGAGTATCTTCAAAAACATATAAAATCTACAAAAATAGCTTGTATGAGTGTTGAAAATTTTATAAAACATATCCAAGGTGATGATTTAATCATAACTTCAGGGGATAGAGTAGATATTATTATGGCTATATTAACTTTATACCACACTACAAACTACCCAAATATATCAGCTATCATTTTAACAGGGGGTTTAAAACTAGATAAAACAATCAAATCTCTTCTTGAAAGTTTTAACCATTTAGCTATACCTATATTATCAACAAATGAAGATACTTACACCACAACTAAAAAAATAGATTCTATAAAATCAATAATAACTTATAAAAATAAAACAAAAATAGCAACCATTCTAGGGCTATTTAATACAAATATAGATATAAAAAGGGTAGAGAAAAAACTACAAGAGAATAATACAAATATAGTATCTCCACTGATGTTCCAATACAATATATTTAAAAAAGCAAGAGAAAATAAAAAAACTATAGTTTTACCTGAGAGTTTTGATAGTAGAATATTAAAAGCTACACAGATATCAATAGTTTCACAAATTGCAAACATTA
>JAYELQ010000234.1:0-1556 GCA_034717655.1 Campylobacterota bacterium | reverse complement strand
CTACAACAGGTGCAGCAAAAGCAATAGCTAAAGTTATGCCAAGCCTACAAGGTAAACTAAACGGTTATGCTATGAGAGTACCTACAGCTGATGTATCTGTAGTTGATTTAACTGTAAATCTAAACAAAGAGGTAACAAAAGAGCAGATAAATGAGGTTATGGCAAAAGCTGCAAACTCTACTTTTGAAGGTCTTATTGAGATAGATAATGAAAAAAGAGTTTCAAGTGATTTTATAGGTAGCACTTATAGTTCAACTTTTGTACCTGATATGACAAGTGTAGTTGAGGGAACTTGTGTAAAAGTACTTGCTTGGTATGATAATGAGTGGGGATATAGTTCAAGACTAGTAGATATGGTAAAATTCGTAGGAACAAAATAATGCTAAGCTTTGAGCGAAGATTTGATCCAAAGATAGGTAAAAAATCAAAAGAGTTTATCCAAAACTCTTTTGAACAAATGGTTGAAGAGAAAAATAGTAATAGAGTTGGATACTATACTCTCCCAGATACTACTAAAAAACTTTTAAAAAACATCGATAGTTATATAAAAAACAATAAAGAGCTTCAAGAAAATAAAATTACTGATATTGTTGTGATAGGTATTGGTGGTTCAAGCCTTGGTACAAAAGCTATTGATTCTATACTTGAGCATAAAAAAGATAAAAATATAAAAATAAGTTTTTTAGAAAATGGTGACCCTATCGCTATAAATAAAATATTAAAAAAGATAGAAAAAGAGTCAACTATTTTTATAGTTATATCTAAATCAGGCACAACTATTGAAACAACATCTATATTTAAATATGTTCTTGAAAGATTTGATATAAAATTAGATTCAAAAGATAGTGATAGACTTATAGCTATAACAGATGAAGACTCACCACTTTGGGAGTTTGCTAAAAAATATGATATAGCTAAATTTTGTATCCCTAAAAATGTAGGTGGAAGATTTTCAGTTTTAAGTGCTGTTGGTATTGTACCATTAGCTATTATGGGATATAATGTAAAAGCTATTATAGATGGTTCTTCAAAGATAGAGAAAGAGTTTTTTGATAAAAAAGCTATGCATTTAATAGAAAAAGCCTATTTTTATTATAAACAAGGTAAAAATAAACCTATAAATGTACTATTCTCATACTCAAGTCAGTTTGATTACTTCAACAAATGGTATGTACAGCTTTGGGGTGAATCTCTTGGTAAATTTGATAAAACTTATAAAAAAGTGGGACTTACACCTGTTGGACTTGTAGGAAGTGTTGACCAACACTCATTTTTACAACTAGTTATGCAAGGACCTGAAGATAAAACACTAAGTTTTATAAAAGTGGAAGATTTTGAAAATAAAAAAAGCATTCCTGATATAAAACTAGATAATATCACAGGTGTAAATTATATAAATAATCACACATTCAATGAATTAATTAATGCTCAATGTATGGCAACAATAGAGAGTGTAAGTGAAGCTGGGATACCTACAGATATGATAACAATAGATAAACTAAATGAAGAAAATCTAGGGTATCTTATCTATTATTATGAGCTTCTTACATCTTGTG
>JAYELQ010000233.1:0-1557 GCA_034717655.1 Campylobacterota bacterium | reverse complement strand
ATATTTTAAAAGCTCCAATTTTAAGAGATATATTTGAAGGGTATAGTGAATTAAAAACAAGTTTTAATCTACCATTTGTTGTAGATTTTCAAACATTAGCATTGATATTTTTTATAATAGTTCCTATCTATATATCTTCTATTATTATACCATCGTGGAGAATTGCTACATTAGATACAGATGAAATTATAAGGTGAAAGAATTTTATGAAAGCATTAGAGATAGATAAAAAGTTTGATGATAACCAAGAAGATATATTAGCAAGAAGATATATTAGATTGTTTTGATACATCAAAGGTAAAAATGATAAATGAAGAACCAAAAAGAGTGAAAAGCTTTATATATAAACTTTTCACTCTAAATATATTTAATTAAATAAGTTTATTTTCTATTGCTTATAAAATGTAGCTAATTCATTCCAACTAATCCCATCAGTAGAAATCTCAACAAGAACTTCATTTGTATCTACAATAGTAAATCTCATTTTACCATCTTTAGTTAATATTTGCATTGTTCCACTATAGTCATCATCTGTACATAAGTCATAAACCATAGCATATTTTTTAGAATCAAAACTAGAATCATATTCGATATATTGATTTAAATCATCAAAATACCATCTTCCACTAATTTTGTAAATTATCTCTTTTTTTAGATTTTCATTTTCTTCATAATAATATTTATCTTGAGAAGCATATTTTATACCACCTTTTTGATATATGTAATTTCTTTCTCTAATATTATTCTCAAAATTGTAATATCTACTTCCACCTTTAAAATATGTTCTCTCATCATAAGAATAATCTGTTTGATAGACACAAGTTTTATATGCAAAATTATTAGTTCCATTTATAAATTTACCATTACATTTAGTAATACCATTAATATCCATCTCTTCATACTCTTTACAGATATCATCATATTTTTCTGTTGAATAATTGTTATAAGAGTATGTTTCACTAAAACTATCATTTATAGAATTTGGTATCACTTCTCTTGTCTTCTCTCCTGATACAGTCCCTTTTTCTATATTTATACTTCTTGATTTAATAGTATTTATTTTTTGAGTAGAATAATCACTACTTAAAAATATTTCTGCTGTTTCAAGTGTAGAAGGTGCAAGTTGTGCATCTTCTAATTTAGCTTCTATTTGAGCTTCATTTGAAGAACCCCCACTACCACAACCAGTAAATCCTAAACTCAAAACAGATAAAACTGCTAAACTTAATCCTATTTTCTTTATTCTTTGCATTAAATTTTCCTTAAAATAATTTACTTTATTTTACTATTAAGCAAATAATAGTCTGCTTAACTAACGGATATATTTTATTATCATTAAAATAAAATATCAAAGGTAATATATGGAAGTTTATGAAAAAGTTAATTTAATAATAAAAGAACAAAAACTAACAAAAAGAGCCTTTCAAAATCACTACCAAAACGATAAAAAAGTGTTTTAAATATTTTATAGAGAATGCAGATAAAAGTGAACTAGAGTATTTTAATGAGTTTATTAATTATAAGATAAAAAATAATATCAATATAAATTATGGAAAA
>JAYELQ010000232.1:0-7936 GCA_034717655.1 Campylobacterota bacterium | reverse complement strand
GAGATAAAGAATACAGAACTAAAACTATCAAAAGAGATAGCTAATAGTAAAAATAGTACTATAAAATGGATAGTTAGTATTATGTTTGCTCAAGTTGTAGCTATTGCTGGAATATTTATGACAGCATTTAAACTTTTTGGAAGTTAGTAGAATAGAAATATCAACCACCTAAAGGTGGTTTTTTATTAAATAAACTCTTCTGAGATTAAACTCCCAAATTCCCAAAATAGTTCACCTAAAATATCTTTATTTTTAATATTATTATTTAACTCTTCATAATCATCTGTAAATTTTTCTATATATCTAAATATTTCAGATAATATAACCTCTCTACTACTATTCTCATTTCTCATAGCAGATTTTATAATAGCTTGGTCGAAAAGTTTTGTTTTTCTTAATATATTTATATCATACCTTACAGCATTTGATATATAAGTTAAATCACTATGAAAATTTTCACATAGATTATCAAAACAACCTAATTTACTTACAAATCTTTTATCACTTAATAAATCTTTATCTATATAACTTAAAACTTTTTGTTTCATTTTATTATTATCTAAAAGGTTCATAATATCTACAAGAAAATATTTATTTTTCTTTAGGTTTGTTGCATATTTTAAGCTCTCTATATTTCTTGTAGTTGCAATCAAAGCTATTTCGTGGTCAAGTTTAAATGTTTCAGGCATATAGCTTAGTATTGGTGTATAAGGTTTATTCTCTTGATACTCCCTCTCTTTTAGAACACTATCCATAGCAAACTCTCTACTTGCTTGTAGCTCTTTTGGTAGATATATATATGTTCTATTATATTTTAATATAGCACTTTTGATAAAATCTCTATTTGATAAAACTGATTTATGTGTAAGTTTTAGTATATCATCACCCAAAAAACCATCTGTTATATGGTAGTTCCACATACCTCTTTTAGCTTCATTTATAGGTTCTACATTTCCAGCACCTATTCCTAAAAGTTGTAAAACAACATTTTTATTCATAAAATAATCAGGATGAATAGCTTTTAATAATAAATTTTTATCTTGCCAATAACTTACATTTTTAAATATCCCATTGATTATAGTTTTCATATTATTTTTCCCTTTTTATAATAGCTTTATTATTTAGTTACAATTGAAAATGACAACTCTTTTAGCTCTATATGTGATTTTATAAATCTATTTAATTCATCTACTGTAAGGTTATTTATTAGTTCTAATTCATCTTTTGGATAGTTTAAATCTAACCCTTTATAATATAAATTAGATGCTCTCCCTAATCTTTGAGAGAATGTTTCTGTTCTTAGTGGTTCACTACCCTCTAAAAACTTTTTAGCAGATTCAAGTTCATCTTTAGTGATACCATTTTTAACAAACTCATTAACAATATCAACCACCATATCTTTTGCTTTTTGAGTATTTTCTATTTTTGTTTGAAGGTAACCTGTGAAATAGCTATAAGATTTATGGTTTTGTATATTTCCATAAGCACTATAAGCTAAACCGTGTTTTACCCTTATCTCTTCCATTAAACGGCTTCCAAAACCACTACCACCTAATATAAATGATGCTACTTTCATTTTGTAGTTATCTTTTGAATTAACATCTAGTTTAAAAGGGCTAGCAAAATATATATATGATTGTTGTGTCTCTTTTTTAGCGATTATCTCTTTTGAAGATATATTAAAAGGTATTTTTTTTATTTTTGATATAGGCTCTTTATTTAATATCTCTAAAATATCTTTAATATCATCTTTTATATCTTTATATTTTATATCTCCACCTGTTGCAATTATAAGATTATTGATATTTAAAATATCATTTAGTCTATTTTGAATATCTTTTTTATCTATTTGCTTTATAGTTTCTATTTTTCCAGATTTTGGATTTGCTAAAACAGTATCTTTATATATAATACTTTTTAGATTATTAGAAGCTATATAATCAAAATCATTTTGTTTTTGTTTAAGTTTTGATATTTGTAAATTTTGTAGTTTTGATATAGTTTTATTTGTTATATTTGGGTCTTTTAATAACTCTTTTAGATATTTTAAACTATTTTTATATTGCTCTTTTAAACAACTAATTTCAATTACAAAAGTTTCAAATCCACAAGATGTATCTATATATATAGCTTTACTCTCTAGTTTTCTAGCAAAAGTTATAGCACCATCTTTTTTAGTACCCTCATTTAGTACTTTTGCTGTTAGGCTTGTAAGACCAGAAAGTTTTTTATCATTTATATAACCACTATTTTGAAAAATTAGTTGTAGGTTAAATATAGGTAGAGCATTGTTTTTTTCAAATACCACTGGTATTTTTGTATCGTTGTATTTTAAATCATTAATTGTTGCTGACATTAGTGTTCCTTGTGTTAAAATAGTTAATAGTGAAAAATTAATAATGAATAGTTTAAATTTGCTTCTCATTTTAATCATACTTTTCCAATATAGTATAAGCTGTATCTCTTTTTGCTGGGTATTCATTGATATTTTTTATTAGTGATATCATCTCATTTTGGTTCATAGAGTTTGAAGCCCCCGCAGCACTTACTACATTCTCTTCCATCATAGTACTCCCAAGGTCATTTGCACCAAACTTTAGAGCCATTTGACCAATATAACTACCTTGTGTTACCCACGAGCTTTGAATATTAGTAAAATTATCAAGATAAAGTCTAGCAACTGCAAGAAGTCTTAAATACCTATTTGAACTTTGAGGGGCTATATTTGGTATCTCTTTTGCTAGTTGTGTATGAGCAGATTGAAAACTCCACATAATATATGCTCTAAATCCACCTGTTTCATCTTGTAGCTCTCTTATTTTATCCCAATGGTCAATGATTTGTTCATCTGTTTCAACAGTCCCAAACATCATAGTAGCTGTTGATTTTATATCTAGTTTATGAGCAACTCTATGAACTTCAAGCCAATCTTTTGTATCTAGTTTTTTTGGTGCTATGATATCTCTTACATCATCATTTAGTATCTCAGCCCCAGCCCCCGGGATAGAAGCTAAACCTTTATTTTTAAGTCTTTTTAGAACCTCTTTATAACTTATTTTAGATATTTTAGAGATATAATCAATCTCAATAGCACTAAAACCGTGAATATTAATAGAGGGATATTTTGTTGATATATGCTCCACTAAATCTTCATAAAAATCTATTTTAAGTTTAGGGTGAACTCCACCTTGAAATAAAATTTGTGTTCCACCTATGCTTAATAGTTCATCTATTTTTTTATCTATCTCTTCATAAGATAAAATATAAGCATCTTCATCTTTACTATGTCTATAAAAAGCACAAAATTTACAATCAACCCAACATATATTTGTATAATTGATATTTCTATCAACTACAAATGTTGTTATTTTTTTTGGGTGTAGTTGAAGTTTTCTTTTACTTGCCATCTCTCCTAATTCTAATAAAGATTTATTATTTATTAAATCTAAAGCCTCTTTATTTGAAATTCTTTTAAAATTATCCATTAAAATCTACTCCCTAAACTAAATTCAAAGTTTGATGTATTATCACCTTTTTGTGGATTGATAGCTCTTGAAAAAATAAACTGAATAGGACCTACAGGGGAATACCACGATATAACAGCACCATTTCCAGATTTTTTAATAGTTGTAAAGTCATCTTCACCTATAGTTCCATAATCATAAAATAAAGCCCATCTCATCTTTGCACTCTCAATTAAAGGAAAACTAAGCTCAATAGTATTTAACCAACTTTTTTTATAAGGTGTATCTGTATCATCTGGTTGAAAAGCATAAGAGCTATATCCTCTTACAGAAGATACCCCACCTAAATAAAAACTAGTACCCGATGGTATCTCACCTTTATCTTCCATAACTTTTAATCTTGTTTTATATCTTAAAATCCAATCTTTATCTATTAATCTTTCTAGTGAATAGAAATATTTAAAATATGAAGAGCTAATAGTATATTGGGCATCACCACCAAGACCATATATTCCAGTCATTTGATAACTAGTACCTAACATAAAACCACTTCTAGGTACATAATAATCATCTGTATTATTAAAGTTAATATAAGGAGTCATAGATATTGTTCTATAAGATGTATTTTGAGTTTTATCTTTTTGATAATCAACATCTACATTATCTATAGCATAAACAGAACCAATTCTAGTGTGTCTACCTATTCCCCTACCTACACCTATACTAGAACCTATTGTTCTTGTTGTTTCATCACCTGTAGATGAGTTTATATCTGTATTTTCTATTAAAGATTTTTTTGAATAGATATTTAAACTTCCATTATAGATACTATCTCTAATTGATGGGTTTGATAGTGATAAGTCTATTTCGTTTCTTTTATTTGAATGTTCAATAGAAAGACCAAGATTTAAACCACTTCCAAATATATTTTTATCACTTACTGAAGCATTTAACATCCAACCATCATAAGAACCGTACCCACCACCTAAAGTTAGTGTACCTGTTGCAGCTTCTGTTACATTTACTAAAATATTAACTTTATCAGATGCTATTCTTTGTTTCTCTATTGTAACATTATCAAAATAACTTGTTCTTTTTAATGCATTTATAGAGTCTTTGTAATCTGTAAGATTAAATAGGTCTTTTGGGGCTAAATATACATTTCTCCTTATTACTCTATCTAATGTTCTTATATTTCCAGAGATAATAACATCATTTATATAAACTTTCTCACCCTCTAAAACATTATAAACTATATCTACTGTATGGTTAGTTTTATCAGGGATAATATCATAGTTTATTTGTGCAAAAGCATAACCTTGATTTGCTACTAGTGTTTTTATATACTCTTGGTCTTTTCTTAATTTTGCAACATTAAATATATTATCTTTTTGTAATCTAAGAGTAGGGTATATATCTTCTGGTTTTGATAAATTTTCATCTATATATATAAGAGTACTATTTATTTTATATTGTTTCCCCTCATCTATAGTATATTCTAAATAAGCACTATTTGTATCAAAATCAATCTTTGTAAATGCAGAAGATACTTTTACATCTAAAAATCCATTTTGTAAATAGATATCTTTTATTCTCATTCTATCATATTCTAATTGCTCAAAATTCATCTCACCATCAGTTCTTCCATAAAACCAAGTGAAGCAACAGTTTGTTTTTTTATTTACTATTACATCTCTTATCATCTCTTGCTTAAGTGATTTTACACCTTTAAATAAAGACTCAGTTACAACTATAGGCTCACCTTTGTTTACATTAAACTTTAAAGCTACACTAGTTTCATTTATAGTTTCTATCTCCACTTCAACAACAGAACGGATATAACCCTCTGTTCTCAAAGCTAAAAGGAGAGATTTTTTAGCTTGCTCTAGTCTTTTTTTAGTAAACATAGTACCTTTTTTTATACCCATTTGTGAATATAAAAGTTTTAAGTCATCATCTCTATTTTTATATCCCCTCATCTCTATTTTTACAATAAATGGTTTCTCTTGAAAATGAAAAGTTAGAGTTTTGTTTTTATCTGTTACCCATATATTATTAAAATATTTAAAGTTATAAAATCTTTTAATAGCTTCATTTATAGTCCTATCATCATAACTAGAGTTATTTTCTAATTCTAATGTTTCAAGTGCTATCTCATCTGAGATTTGAGTTAATCCTTTAAATGAAATATTATTAATATCTTGTGAAGCATATAACGATGTCATAAAAGCTATAGGGTAGATAATTTTTTTCACATAAATCCTTTTGTTTAAATAGGCAATAGTGTATCTAAAAATCAATTATAATATCTTTAATCTTATTTAGGATTAAAACTTGTACTTAAAGATTATTAGATATCTATTTTTTATATATGAAACTATTTGAATTTAAGTTTAAATAGTTTTAATTTTTTTCTATAAACTCTTTTTTATTTACATCATTTACTATAATTGATGCAATTTTATCTGTTTCTTGTGCTATATTCTGAGTTGAATTTGCAACAGAAGCATTTTCTTGTGTTTGTTTATCTAAATCAGAAACAATATGATTTATATGTTTTATATAATCTTTTTGCTCTTGACTTGCATTTTGAACATCACTAATAAGATTTAATGTTTCTGATATATTTTCATTTAATGCACCATATCCCTCTATCATATTATCAGCTACTGATTTACCATCATCTGCTTTTTTATTTGCTTTTTGAACTAAAGCTTTTATCTCATTTGCAGCTTCTGCACTTCTTGAAGCTAAATTTCTTACTTCTTGTGCGACTACTGCAAAACCTTTTCCTGCTTCACCTGCTGTTGCAGCTTCAACTGCAGCATTTAATGATAATATATTTGTTTGAAATGCTATTTGATCAATAACACTAATAGCTTTATTTATTCCATTTACTTCTTTATTTATATCATTCATTGATTTAGTTGTTTTGTTTGCCAAAGCTTGACCGTTTGAAATCTCTTTTTTTACTTTTTCACCAAATTTTGCCATTTTAGTTACTAAACAGTTATTATTTTCAATATTCTTTGTAATTTTATCAAGAGAAATAGATGTTTCTTCTAATCCATTAACTGTTAGTTGTATATTTTTATTTATATTATCAATATATGATAATAGTGAAGTTGAATTTTTTTGAAGAGTTGATCCATTTGATTTATTATCAATTAACATAATTGTAATAGAATTTCTTAGTTTATTGATACTATTTATTAATATCTCTATTACCCCACCTTCTTCAATGTTAGATAATTTAATATCTCTTTTATAGTTTAAATTTACATACTCATCTAAAACAATATTTATATTTTCAAAATGTTCTTTTGTAGCTTTAATCATAATATTTACATCATCTTTAAATTCATTTAATGATCTATTTGTAGTTGTTTTTTTAATATGTTGTGAGTACCAACCATTTGCAGCTCTATTCATAATATTTTGTGCTTCATTTATAAGTTGCATATCTTGATTTAAACCATCTTTTATATTTTTAATATAACTATTGAATTTTTTTGTAATATTTGCTATTTCATCGTTAGTTTTAATATTTATCATTTTTATATCACTACCACTTGCTAGTTTTGAAATAGCATCATCTAGTGATTTTATGGAATTTAAAATAGATTTTATAAAAATATATGTTAATACAATAAATAATAAAATAGCAATACTAGATATAATCATTATGGTATTTTCTGATGTTTTCATAATATTATGTATATTTATCATTCTATTATTAAAATTTTTTTCAGTATCAAGAAGTAAAAACTCTATCTCTTCATTCATTTTATTGGATATTGCTGTTAGACCAATTATCTCATCAATACCATCATCTAAATCTTGTTCAAAAACCTTTGGTAAATTTATAGCAATATTATAATATGCTACATATCTTTGTTTAAGTATGCTTAAATATTTTGCTAATTGTTTTTTATTATTTTTTTCTGCAAACTTTATTAAGCTGTTTATATCAAGGTATATATCTTCATTAAAGTCATTAATCTCTTCTAAGATATCTTTTGTAACTTCTTCTGCAATTGATGTAGATATTATTAATCTATTAAGGCTTGAAATAGTTGTTGCTATATCTTGTACACTATTTTTAACCCATAACTCTTTACTATTCATCTGTTTAAAGTTGTCAATTACTTTTGAATTTGTATATAGATTAACTAAAGTAAGTGCTACAAGAAAGAAAATAGCACAAAAAGCAATTATAGACACTTTCAGTTTTATTGTAATTTTATTTAATATTTTATTCATAATAACTCCAAGTAATGAATTCTATCATAATAACTTTAAATTTATATATTAATTATAAATATAATTTGTAACCATTCAGCATCCAAGTAAACAAGGCTCATAATATTTTCCATCTAAAGCATTTCTTAGTTCATTAAAAACTGATCTATTATTCTTTTTAACTGTAGAGATATATCCCCTAATTCTATTGAATATTTGGGCACCTTTAA
>JAYELQ010000231.1:0-1563 GCA_034717655.1 Campylobacterota bacterium | reverse complement strand
AGTGATTATATAGATTTTTTAGATAAGTTACTTGATATTGATTATACTTTTAGAAATATTTTTGGTAGATTTTTTAGAACAAATAGTGAAAGTTATATTGAAGCAGTAAATCAAGTAACTACTAAAGAGAATGGATATAACAATAATATCATTAATTCTTATTTATTAGAATTAGATTTAGAGTTTTTAGAAAAGAAAAAACTTCTTAAAATAGAGGATTCAAGCTTAAGGTTAGTAATTAAAGAGTTAAAAGCCTTACAAAAAAATGTTGATAAAGAAAAAGAAATTGAGCTATCCGAAAAACTTAAGAATATAGAATCTAATTTATCAAAATTTACAATAGAGAAAAACTTTAATGAATTAAAACAAGAAGCAGATGTCTTAACGAGTAAACTGCAAAAGATAAGAAATAATATTGCATATAAAAATAGAGAAATTAGAAATAAAAAAAATATTATTAATGTGAACCATCAAATAGATATTGATTTAAATAAGATAAAAGGGATGTATGCAGAAGCAAATTTCTTTTTAAATGAAGATATTTTAAATCATATTGATGCTGTTAAAGAGTTTCATGAAACTCTTTTTAAAAATAGAAAAAATAAAGCATTAAAGGATATAGATAAATTAGAAAGAAATATAGCAGAAGCTAAGGATCAATCAATAATTTTAGATAATAGAAGAAGTGAAATTTTTAAATATTTAGAAAATAAAGGTGCCTTAGAAGAATATCATTCTTTAAATCAAGAGAAAGATTCTATTAAAGAAACATTGGAAGAGATGGGACGAAATGAAAAGTCTATTAATAAATTTAAAAAAGATCAAGCAGATATAAAACTTAAAATTGATAAATTTAAAAGAGAATTGATTGATTTTGAAGAACAAATGAAAGAAAAAATATCATTTTTGGGTAAAAGTTTTAGGGAAATCTCTGAAGAATTCTATGATGATAAACCTGGATTTCTAAATATAGAAATTTTAGATAAATTTAATACTGAGAAATTATATAAAATTGAACCAGAAATTAAGGGTGATGGTAGTGATGGTAGTGATGGTATAAAAGAGATGAAAATATTTATATACGATATGTTGATATATAAATTAAACCAAAATTTAATAGGACTCGTGGGTCATGACAATAGATTATTTGATATGGTTGATGAAAGACAAATAGCGAAAGTATTTGAGTATACCAATAAAAACATATCACAATATATATGTTCAATTAGCGATACAAAATTTAAAGAAGCAAAACTACATAGCGAGATTGATTTAGATAAGTATGTTATTAAAAATCTAAATGAGAAGAAAAAATTATTTGGATTTGATTTTGATAAGTAAATTAAAAGATGATAACTAAACAAAAAAGTTATTAAATTTATTAATAAAAGAATTGTTAAAGAAAAAATAAAAAACTATTAGATTATTCACAGGAGAATTATAAAAAATTATGGCATTAATAGACTTACAAAAAATCAATAAAAAATATGATATCAAAGTTATTTTGAAAGATGTATATTTTTCACTTCAAGATAAACAAAGAGTTGCTATTATAGGGCAAAA
>JAYELQ010000230.1:0-1571 GCA_034717655.1 Campylobacterota bacterium | reverse complement strand
TTTAAGTATAATTAATAATTATATTTTTAACAAGTAAAACCCCTTACTTAAAGGGTTTTATATTTAAGTTTTATCTATTTTTCATAGAAAACTTAAGAAAAGTGTGTTTTTCATCGGATTAACCTGATTAAATAAAAATGGTTTTAAATTTTTCTTTTATGCTAATGAACACGAACCAAAGCATATTCATATTATGAGAAGTGATGGTTTTGCTAAAGTAGAATTAGAAAATTTAAAAGTAGTTCAAAACTATCTAAAACCTAAAGATTTAAAGTTAGCACTTGAAATTATAAAAGAGAATAAAAATGGATTTGAAAGGATTTGGGATGAGTGGTTTAATTAAAGGGAAAGAAGTTCATTTTGATGAAGATTATCTTCATGTTAAATTAGAAGATAATAGAATTATTTCAACACCTATTGAATGGTATTCTCCATTAAAAAATGCTACAATATCACAATTAAAAGATTATAAATTAATTTGTATGAATACTGGTATTGAATGGAAATCAATAGATTATCATTTAAACATAGAAAGTATGCTTGAGATTTCTATTAAAAGAGTAGCTTAAAATAATATGAACAAGATAACAAATAATAATGATAATCAAAAAACAACACCTAAATTAAATATTATTCCAAAGGAACACTTTTGGGTTTCAGGTATCAGACAAGGATTTAATTTAAATATTATTATTCCAATTTATGCTTATATTTCAAACAACATAGATACTATAGAAACATCTATAGAAAAAGAAGTTACTATTGGTGATACAACTATAGTTTATTCAGTAAATGAAATAAGAGATACAATTTATCTTCATACTGGATGGGAAGGGACTAAAAATAAAAAAATGAAATATCAACATAATAAATAGTAGATATTAGAAAATAACTACTTATTTATTTCTTTAAGCTATTTATTTGTGTAGCTTGATTTTGAATCTTTGTATTTTTAGTTACTATATTAGTTTCAAGTTATTTAATTCTTTTATTTTTAATTTCTACAGTATCTTGAAGACCTTCAATAATAGATTTTAAATCTTGGATATCCCTATTATCAGATGTAATTAAAGTATCACTATCATTTGAATTTAAATCAATTATAAATTCTAAAATATTTAATTGTGGCTCTTTTTGATTAGGTTCTAATTTACTAACCTTATCTGCTATAACATTAGCTTCTCGTGGAATCCAACTCAGACCTATCTTATATTTTTTTGTAATTCTTTTTAAATCTTCACTATTTACTGCACTTTGACTATCACATAATATATGAATATTATTATAGTTATATTTTTGAGTATAGTATATTGCATAATAGATAGCATATTTTTCAGCTTCCGTACTATTTATAACATTATCTCTTAATTGTAAAGTAAGAGTAGCATTTTGATAGGTCAATCCGATAAAAAATGCTATAAAGCCTTTAACTAAAGTATATAAGCCTATAAAAAAGAGTCATTTTTTTGACTTTTATATTTTTTTAAGTATAATTATTAATTATGATTATAGCAAGTAGAATCCCTTACTTAAAGGGTTTTATATTTAAGTTTTATCTATTTTTCATAGAA
>JAYELQ010000229.1:0-1573 GCA_034717655.1 Campylobacterota bacterium | reverse complement strand
AATATAGTTTATGAGTTATTAGAGTCAGGTAGAGATGCTGAATTGATGTTATTTTTATTTGATATGGTTGTTGAAGAGATAAAAGATAAAAAATTTGCAACTAGAACTATGGTTGATAAATTTAAAGATTTAAAAATATCAAAAAGCTCTGTAGCATTTTTCAGACAAAAGAAAGATAAATTTTTAAAAGCCTTTAAGACACATATATCCAACTATGCAAAAAAACAATCCGGACAAAAAATGGAGGCAAAACGGAAGAAACCAACTCCCACAAAGCCCATACCTAAAGAGCCTATAAAGAATAATCAAAATAAAACTGGGCAAGAGATGGGCAAAGTCCGGACAAGTACTAATAGTACTAATATATCTAAAGATAATAATAACAATATTGTACTAACCATAGAAGAGAGAATAAAACAGAATATATTAACCCCTAAACTTTTAAGTATATTAACAGAGAATTTTAATTATATAAAAAAAGATATAGTTCATATTATGAATGATAGACAAAGTTTTGATGTATTTGCAATTGAGTTTTATGATTATATATACCCTTATAAAAAAACAAATGATATAAAAAAGATATGGTATGTAAACTCCTTTAAAGAGAAGATAGGAGAAAAAGACTTTAGAACAATAGAAAATATAAGAAACTTTTTTGAATATAAAGAGTTCCAAATGGCACAGATGGAGATAAAGAGAAGAAATTTAAATTAATATTGGGTAAAATTAGAATAAATACAAAAGGGGTAATTATGCAAACTTTTCAATTAGAAGTAAATGATAATATATCAGATAAAATTTTATGGTTATTAAATAGTTTTAAAAATGATGTTAAAATAACAAAAATAGATAATACAAATTCTGAATTAAATAATATAACAACTTCTGTTAAAACTGCTTTGAACGAAGTAAAATATGCTAAGGATAATAATAAAGAATTAGATAATGCTTGGGATTTACTTGATGAACTATAATATTACTTTTGTAGATACATTTAAATTAGAATTAAAAAAACTATCAAAGAAGTATAAAAATATAAAAAATGACTATAAAAAACTATTAGAAATTTTATCAACATCAAATCCAAAAGATATATCAGTATATTTAGGTAAGAATTGTTATAAAATCAGACTAAAAAATAGTGATAATAATAAAGGTAAAAGTTCAGGATATAGAATTATATATTTATATCTTGAAAATGATTTGAATATTATATTACTTTCAATATACTCAAAATCTGATTTAGAAAATATATCGGAGCAAGATATAGATAGTAAAATATTAGAAGCAATAAATGAGTTAGATAATAAAAATCTATTATGATTTAAACAAAGGACTAAAAGATGAGATATCTATTATTATTAATTTTTATCACTATTAATATTTATGCCCAAACAATAACAGCAACAGGTGTTGGGCAAAATAGCGATAAAGATATATCAAAACAAAAAGCACTAAATAATGCAAAAGTTATGGCTATTAATAATGCTAGAGTATTTATCAAAAGTGAATTTGAAGCTATAAAACATCGTACTTTAGATAGTTTTAAAAAAGAGATAAAACAAAAGGT
>JAYELQ010000228.1:0-1583 GCA_034717655.1 Campylobacterota bacterium | reverse complement strand
TTTATTGCTTTTGAGTGGGTGCTATCTTTTTTGGTTGGTCTTTTGAATTTTCTATTGGGGCGTATCTGTTCAGGTTTAGATAAAAATAGCTTTTCCATCTCTTCAAATATCACTTCTATATCTTTATTACTATAAAACAATTCAAAGCAATAGTTTTTAACTGTATTAAATGAAATTGATCGATTTACTTTTTGTTCAAACTTCGTATCTTTTTTATTAGATAATTTCTCATTAGCACTTTGTGTGATGAGTGTTTCTAGGTTACTTATAAATATAGTTGCATAGAAATCTTGTTTTATAGATAATACAGATAATCCTGTAAAGTTCTCTAGGGATAATCTATTTTTTATTATCTCATAAAGTGTTTCGATACCCCATCTTTTAAAGTATAGCTCTTTAAAATCATCTGTAGCTAATATATTTGAGTCTAATACAGAAGTAGCCAACACTTCAACCTCACCATCATCTAAAATAACCTGCACAAACCTCACTTGAATTTGTAACGGTAGATTTTGATTTGCTATCTCTTTATGAAGTTTTTTTGTTGTAGGACTTAAAGTTATAATAGTATCTTTTACTTTACTATTTTTATCAAATAAAAATTGAATATCTTTATACCATCCTTTTTTCATTCGAATTAAAAAGTTTGAGTTGTATTGTTTGCTTATCAAAGCAAAAAGCTCATATGATGGATAGCCTCTATCCATAATTACTAAATCATTTTTCTCTAAAAACTTAAAGTGGTTATTCTTAGCAATCTCTATCTCATGTGTTTTAGAATCACTAATAATTGAATCAATAGATATACGATTAAGCACATCATATAAAATAGATATTCTAGCTTGTACAATAGTTTTTGATTTATCTTTATATTGATTGATAACATTTGTAGGGCAAAACTCTTTTTCTATCTCTTTTCTATTTGGTAAAGTTACCATACTCCCATCTATAGCTAATACTCTAAACCCTTTATATGTTTGATACTCATTATCTTGGTAAGTGATATCTCTTACATCATTTGCAAGCTCACTAAAAGCGGTATAGTTTAACTTTTCTCTAGCTTGAGAATATCCACTTGCAGTTACAGTATTTAGATCCTCATCAAGTAAAACACTTAGGTGTTTTTGTGTTTCATTTAACACATTCTGAATAGATTTAACACTTTTTCTAGCAACAGTAAGTACAACTTTAGAAAATGGTAGTTTTCTTTCTCTTGTAAAATACTCTTTTTTCATTTTATTCCTAATTTTAAATTGTTCTGATGATATTTTCTCTTTTAAAGTCTCTAAACATTGAATCGTTTTTTTTAAGTAAATTTGACATAATTAACCTTTTAATAATATATATTATTATATCTAAAAAATACTTCAAAACCTGGTATTTAAAGGCTATTGTAGAATTATTTTTACTATTTTACAATAAAAAATCGCTTAATATTTTTATGACTTATTGTATAATTTTATGATATTTAATGTCAAGTGTAGTTAAAAGAAATTTTTTAGGTTTTATAGGATTATTATAACTTTTTAAAGTTGTAGAATTGGCTTATTTATGGGATTGAGGAGCTTAACTTAACGGCATTG
>JAYELQ010000227.1:0-1607 GCA_034717655.1 Campylobacterota bacterium | reverse complement strand
TTTATAGCAATAAAAACAGCTAATAATCAAAAAGATATATATAGATATCTAAAAACTAAAAAATATAATGTTTTAAAAAAGTTTAATAAAAGAAAATTAAAAAAAAGTTTATTAAAAATATTAAAGGTAGATAATGAAAATAGGTAGCTTTGACTTAGAAAAAGATGGTACATATATAATAGCTGAACTAAGTGCAAATCATAATGGTAGTTTACAAAATGCACTAGATACTATAAAAGCAGCAAAAGAGATAGGTGCTAATTGTATAAAACTACAAACATATACAGCTGATACTATGACTCTTAATTGTAAAAAAGATGATTTTTTAATAGATGGTGGAACTTTATGGGATGGTAAAAATCTTTATGAATTATATAAAGAAGCATATACACCTTGGGAGTGGCATAAACAATTATTTGATTATGCACGAAGTTTAGATATAGATATAGATATATTCTCTTCCCCTTTTGATAAAAGTGCTGTTGATTTTTTGGAAGAATTTAATCCATCTGCTTATAAAATAGCCTCATTTGAGATAACAGACTATGAGCTTATAGAATATACTGCTTCTAAAATGAAACCAATTATTATAAGCACTGGAATTGCTACTATAGATGAGATACAAGATGCTGTTGATATATGTAAAAGTGTAGGAAATAATAATATTATACTTCTAAAATGTACTAGTGCATATCCAGCACCACTTGAAGATGCAAATCTAGCTACTATTCCAAATTTAGCCCAAACATTTGGAGTGATATCTGGTTTTTCAGACCACACTTTGGGGAGTACTGCTCCTATTGTAGCAGTAACACTTGGAGCAAAAGTGATAGAGAAACATTTTATACTTGATAAATCTATAGGTGGGGCTGATGCAGATTTTTCTATGGACAAAAAAGAGTTTTCGGAGATGATAAAAGCTATCAGAGATGTAGAGAAACTTATTGGTAAAGTTGATTACTCTATGACTGAAAATAAAATAAAATCAAGACAATTTAGTAGAAGTTTATATGTGGCTAAAGATATTAAAAAAGGTGATATTTTTACTAAAGAAAATATAAGAAGTTTAAGACCTGGGTATGGTATGCACCCTAAATATCTAAAAAGTATTTTAGGTAAAGTAGCTATTAAGGATTATGAATTTGGAGATAGGTTTGAGAAATAAAAGATAAATTATGGAAAATATTTTAATATCAACAATTAAAGAGTGGAATATTGAAAACTATTTTAAATTAAAAGAGAAGTTTAAAAAAAAATATAATTTTCATTTAATAACAGATAAAGATGAATTAAATTTTAATAATATTAATAAAATAAATCCTAAATATATTTTTTTTCCACATTGGTCTTGGATAATAAAAGAAGATATTTATAATAATTTTAATTGTATAGTATTTCATATGACAGATTTACCTTATGGAAGAGGTGGTAGCCCTTTGCAAAACTTGATTATAAATGAAGTTTATGATAGTAAAATATCAGCTCTTAAAGTTGATGGTGGATTAGATACAGGAGATATTTATCTAAAAGAAGAGTTTGATATATCTATTGGTAGTGCTGAAGAGAACTTCATAACACTTTCTAATATAATATTTAATAAAATGATA
>JAYELQ010000226.1:0-1625 GCA_034717655.1 Campylobacterota bacterium | reverse complement strand
TGAAATATTAAAAGATTTGAAGTTAGTACTTCAATCTTAATAGAATATACTTTTTAACTAAAAGTTAGATTATATATTCATAAATAGATTATACGAGGTATTTAAAATGAATAGTCAATATAAAATGGCACAAATGTATTATGACAGTAAAATGTATGATGTAGCTTTAGATTTAGCTAAAAAACTTTTAAAAAAAGATTTTGACAAAGTTAAAACATTCTTATTATTAGCAGATATATATAAATCTTTAAATAAACAAAAAAAAGCTATTAAGTATTATAAAAAAGCTTTAAAAAAAGATGAAAATATATATACTTATAACTCATTAGCTCAATCTTATAATATAAATGGTAATTTTAAACTAGCAAAAGATACTTTAAAAAAATCTATAAATAGATTTAAAAGTGATATTGAGTATAAAAAGGAAATTTCTACTATTTGTAATAATGTAGCAATAATAGAAAATAAATTATCAAATATAGATGAAGCTATCTCTTATGCTTTTATGGCTATATCTATAGATAAAGAATTTATAGAGGCTTATATTACTTTAGGTCGTTCATATTGGTTAAAAAAAGATATAAGACATGCTAAAACATATCTAAAAATGTATTTAAATAAAAATCCAAATGATATAGATGTAGGTTTTAGTTATGCTACTTTACTGTTGGCTTCTGGGGAATATAGAGAAGGGTTTAAATATTATGAATATAGACTAAAACAAAAACTTAAAGAGCATTCAACACATAATCTTTTACCTTATGATATCTATCAAAAGTTTGATGATTTAAAAAAACATAATTTAGTAATATATCAAGAGCAAGGTTATGGGGATAATATTCAATTTGTAAGATATTTAAATAATTTAGATAAAAAATTTAATATATCATTTTTAGTTCATAAATCATTATATAAACTATTTAAATTAAATTTTAAAGATATAAATATTATTCAAAGTATAGAATCAGATAAAAAATTTGATTATAAACTACCATTATTAAGTATCCCTTATAAATTTAATAAATATTTTGTGGAATCAAAACCATACTTAAATGTTAAGAAAAAAGATACAAAACTATTTAAAAAAGAGAATATAAAAAAAGATAAATTAAATATAGGTATTGTTTGGAATAGTTCTCAAGAGAGTCAATACAATATAAGAAGAGTCTTAAAACTTGAAGATTTAAAAAAACTATTTGATATAAAAGATACAGAGTTTTACTCTTTACAAGTAGATGCTAAAGAGGAACTAGAAAAGTATCCAAATATAATAGATTTAGGTAAATCATTTAATAATTTCTATGATACAGCTGTAGCTATATCATCTTTAGATGTAGTTATATCAATAGATACTTCTGTTGCTCATTTAGCAGGAGCATTAGGTAAAAAAACAATAGTATTACATCATCATGATATTATAGATTTTAGATGGATTACTGAAAATAATAAATCTATATGGTATGATACTATTGATATTATTAACTATAATGATATATCTAAAATAATTAAAAGAATATCAAATAAATTAATAGAATTAAAAAAATGAATATACTTATAAATGGAATAGGTAGAATAGGAAAGTCTATAATAAGACAAAGTTTAAATAATGATAACTTTAATGTTAT
>JAYELQ010000225.1:0-1636 GCA_034717655.1 Campylobacterota bacterium | reverse complement strand
TTATTAGAAGAGAATAAAATATTATCAAAAGATATAAGCCATTCTATGCAAAAAATGGTAGGGTTTAGAAATTTGGCAGTTCACGATTATCAAAATTTAAATCTTGATATAGTTGTAGCTATAGTTACAAATCATTTAAAAGATTTTGATAGATTTATAAAAGAGATACAAAATGGCAACTAAAGCAAAATCAATTATTCAAAGAATAAATATATTAAAAAGTGCAAAATCTTTTGATGAATTATACCAAATTCCACAATTGAAATTTCATCCACTTTCAGGAAATAGAAAAGGGGAGTTTGCAATATCTTTAACAGGATTCTATAGACTTATTATCACCAATGATGGTGATAGTTTTGATATCGCAAAAATAGAGAAGTTAAGTAAACATTATGATGACTAATAGATATATTTCAGATTTAGCAATACATCCAGGGGAGTTCCTTGAAGAAACACTAGAAGAGATAGGTATGACTCAAGCAGAACTTGCAAACAGACTAGGAAGACCAGTACAGACTATAATGTCCCTAGAAAAAAACCACTTAGTTTAATATCATAGGAAGTTCAATAATTAGTTTATTTTTAGAAAAAAATATATCTGTATTAGACCTAGTTGCTTTTTGTTCAATCATATAATCTATATCTATTTTTTTATCTGATATAAACTCTAATGCTAATATCTTATATTTTACTTCATCTATTATTTTATATTCTCCAAGTTTTATATTTACTTTTAAAACTATTTTTTCTTCATCTATAAAATGGGTAAAACAATCATTTAACAGTAATAAAAACTCATTTATATTTAACTTTATATCTGGTATTGATATATCATAAAGTTCATCAACTTTTAAAGGTGAATTGATAAGGATACTATTTTTTGATAACTCTATTAATCTAAAAATATTTATAAGTTCTAATTTATGGCTATTTATATGATTTGTTTTATTTGATACACTTTTATATAATCTTAATGCAATCTCTTCTTCATTTCTATAACCCACTAAAATAGCATAATAGTTTTGTTTATTATATTGAAGTTTTATATACTTTTGATTAAATCCAAAATTTAAACTAGCATTTGAAACTGCCAACTCAAATAATTCTTTTATATTTACAAAGTTTAATAAAAACTCTGCTTCTTTATTATAACTATTTACTTTTCCATCTGACTTAAAAAGGATAAATGGATTTAAATCATTTTCCAATAACTCTACATATAAATTTTCATTTTGCATCTTTTACCTTTCAAAATATTGTGCTATTTTTTTTCTAAGTGTTATTCTATTTATATTTAATTTTTTAGACATTTTTAACTGAGAAGAGTATAATTGTTTTGAAGCATTTAATAAAGATACTTCAAAGATTTCCAAAAGTGTTCTATAATCTTTCTCTTTTTCTAATTCTAATAAAAAGAAATTATATAATATATCTTCTATATCTTCCTTTTTTGTTGATTGTAATGCTATCGCTTTATAAATAGATTTTTTCAAAGATATACCATTTGTTGATAAATCAATTTCTATATCTTTGAAAATTTTTGAAGTTTCATAAATTTTATTTGCCTCTTTTATATATATATTCTTCAACTCTTCTAAATCTTCTTTTCTTTCCTTTAAAGGTAATACTTCTATTT
>JAYELQ010000224.1:0-8438 GCA_034717655.1 Campylobacterota bacterium | reverse complement strand
TCTTTTTCTGACATTTTTGAAATACACTTTATAAGATTATCATAAATATTTTGATCATATTTATATATGATTCTAATATCTTTAATTACATCTAATACAATAGCAATGTCTGGATCTAACATTGCAACAAAAAAATCTTCATCCCCAAAATCAAATATTGTTTTATCAATATCATAAGAAGTTTCTATATCAAAACTATAACAAATTTTATTATCTTTAATAGTAGCTTTAAAGTTAATAGGATTAGGAAAGAATTGTACTTTACCATTAATTTTAATATCTGTGTAAAAATTTAAATTTTTAAGTTCTACAAAATAGTTATTATATATATATTGCTTTTCATTTTCATCTATTTTTGTATTATTATTTTTATCAAATTCCATAATCAACATAGAAGATGTCATCTCATCAAGTATCCATTTAAAATTAATTTTCGTTGTTTTTCCATTTTTAACTTTAATAGTGGGATAAACTTCTATAAAGGTATGTGGATGAGCAAAAATATTTGTTACAACAAATAATACTAATAAAAGATAAATCTTTTTGACCATTATTAACTCCCGTTTAGTATATTAAAAATACTATTATAAAAAAATTATTAGATATTAAAACTCTATAAAAAAACCATTATCTTTAATAATTTTACTTACTTTTGGAATATCATCTTTTAATACAAGTATTCTATATCCTGATGCTTTTATTATTAACTCTTGTAGTTTTTTGTTAGAGATAAAAAGATTTAGAAGTTTTTTATTATTTTTAAGTTCAATTGTAATTAGCTTTAAATCTCTTTTTAACATATTTGAATTTTCTTTAATCTCATCAAAATAATTATCAAAAACTTTTGGTAATTTTTTATCAAATATTTTATAAAAGTTGTCTATTTTTTTAGTTAAAGCACTATAGTTTTTGCAATCTCTAAAAATTTTACTATAACTTAAAATATACCTATTTTCATCAAGTTTATCTGTAAATGGTTCTATTTTAGCTGTTGTAATAATATCTGATTTATCAATTGTTAAAATAGGTTTATATTCATCAAACTTAATAGTTAGCTCTTTTTTCTCTATTTTCTTTGCTTTGTAGGTTTTATCAATACCAAAAATATAAAGTCCTAACTTTGTAATTTTTACATATTCTAAACTATCCCATATTGAAATATATGGAAGCCCTTTTGCTGTAATATTATTATTTGATTTAGGTTCATTGTATTTCAATTCTAATATACCTAATGCACCTAAATAAAATAGACTAGCTTTTATAACAGGTTCAAAAAATATCTCATTATAGAAATCTTCTCCATACATTTCATCCTCATCTGAAACTAATCTATACTGCTCAACTGCATAACCATTTTCAAGATAAAATCTTCTATCTCTATATTTTAAGAAATTTAAAATATTATCTATAGATACCCACTCTTTTGAAACTAGATTATTAATAATTAGTTTCATAATATTAAATAAATCCTTTTCAGAACAATAACTACTAAACCTTACCCCTTTAAGATGTGTTGTGAATGTACGGCTAATAAAAAACCTTAATTTATCATCTAAAAGATATTTAACAACATCTAATAAAGTATTATATTCTGTATTTTTAAATTTTTTTACACTTATTTTTTTAAAATAATAATAGATAGTTCTTACACACATATCTGTAGCTAAACTATTTGATTTTTTATCTGTGTAAAATTCATTTATATTTGATGAAGATTTAATCATATGAATTGTTTTTACTAATGGTTTTTCATTTGTTTTACCAAATTCTACAAGATTATTTTTAAGCATATCTTCTATAATATTTATAAACTGTAATATTCCATTCTCATTATTATAAGTATATTTAGTCTCTTCTACTTCTCTAAATCCTTGAAGTTCATAATTATCTGGTTTTGGATAAAATATTTTCAACATATTAACAATATTTTTATCTATAAATATTCTATCACTTACTCCTCTCCAGCTTTTATATATTTCTCTTTGAATAAGAGAATAATTATCCCCTAAGTTTCCTTGGGCAGAACCATTATATAATCGAATTTTTGGTAATTGACAATTGTACATTTCAGAAATAATAGTAGAGTTCATTGTATTATTAATCCAAATAAGATGATTGTATATTTTAGAAGAGCACTCATCTTTATTTAGTTTATTTAAAAACCTATTGATAAAACTATCTTTGAGTAAAAATTCAGTTAATAGTTTTACATAATCATTTTTATATTGTATCTTTTGTGTAATCTCAACATCATTAAATGCTAATATCTCTTTTATATCATCGAAAGAAAGAGAATTAACAATATTATTTATTTCTTTTTTATTTGTTACCATAATATTATCCTAATATAAAATCTAAATCTGTAGATGTAAGCTCTTTTAATCCACCATCATCACCACTTATAATCATATCTGTCATATCTTGTTTTTGAGTTTGTAACTCCAATATCTTTTCTTCAATTGTATCTTTTGTTATCATCTCATAACTAAAAACTGTATTTTTCTGCCCCATTCTGTGAGCTCTATCTATTGCTTGATTTTGAGCTGATTTATTCCACCAAGGGTCAAATATAAATACATAATCAGCTTCTGTTAGATTTAGACCAACTCCACCAACTTTTAAAGTCATTAAAAATAGTTTGATATTTTTATCATTTTGAAATTTATCCACTAACTCTTGTCTATTTTTTGTACTTCCTGTCATTAATAGATGTTCATATCCTAACTCATTTGCTTTTTCACTAATCAAATCTAAACTTCCTAAAAAGTTAGCAAATAGTAAAACTTTGTGACCGTTTAATATAATATCTTCCAACATCTCAAATAGATTTTCAATTTTAGATGAAACTATACTTTTATCATCAGTTTTAAGTTCAGGTGCTGAGGCTATTTGTCTTAAATCATTAAATGCTTGAAGTATCACAAATTTAGAACTTTGAATACCATTTACAGCTATTTGTTGCTCTATTATATTTTTATAATAATTTTTCTTCTCATTATAAAACTTTTTATGTTTCTCATCCATCTCTACATAAACCACTTGTTCTTGTTTTGCAGGTAAATCTTTTAGTACATCTTTTTTAAGTCTTCTTAATAAAAATGGTGTGATTTTAGCTTTTAAAACTTTTGCAATATCTTCGTTTGCATCACCTTGAATAGGGACAGCAAAATCTCTTTTAAAATCACTAATTGATTTAAACATACCATTATTTATAAATCTAAAAAGTGAATATAACTCAAATAAAGAGTTCTCAATAGGGGTACCACTTAGAGCAAATTTATGCTTACCATCTAGTAACATAACAGCACGACTTATTTTAGAATCTGTATTTTTAATATTTTGTGATTCATCTAAAAATATTGTATCAAATTTTATATCTTTTAGTTTCTCTATATCATTTCTAATAAGTGCATAAGTTGTAAGTGTAATATTATCTGTTTTTATTCTATCTATATCTCTATCATTACCATAGTACAGATAAAAAGATATATTGCTATTAAACTTTTTTAATTCATTTTGCCAATTATTTAATAAACTTCTAGGCATAATAATTAATGAAGGGGTTTTCTCTTTTGGATAAATATAAGATAATAATGTAATAGTTTGTAGTGTTTTACCAAGTCCCATATCATCAGCTAAACAACCACCAAAGTTATTATCATAAAGATATTTAAGCCATCGTACACCCTCTTTTTGATAATCTCTAAGAGTTACATTATCTAATTTTGGCAATCTTGTTTTTGATGTTTTTAATTTATTAAAACCTTCATAAAATATTTTACTATTTTTAAATACTTTTTGCTCTTTTGAAGATATTAAATTTTCAATTTCAGGAAGGTCAAAAAATGAAACTTTTATTTTTTTACCATCTTTTTTGAATATTCTTTCTAGTTTTGAGATATAACTTTTATCTATAATAGATTTATCTCCATTTGATAAAGGGATATAAGAGTGTTTTTTATAAAGATTTATCATATCAAATATATTAAAATCATCTTCACCAATAGATACAGTTACATCACCTGTATCTAAAAAATCAATTTTATCTTTAAACGATACATTTAAAGATGGTTTTAAAGTATTATACTTATAACCTTTTAGCTTTTCACTACCAAAAAATTCACAACTATCTATCATAGAGTGTAAATAATCTTGTATAAATTTTGTAGCAATAGATTCATCTATAATAAAGAGACCATCTTCTTCATTAAAACTATCTTTTTTAATAGCTCTTTTTATAGAAGATAAATTTTTGAATATTAAAGAATAAGTCTCAAATACTTCTATAAAATCACATTCATATACTGTTATAGATTTTTCTAACTCATTTATAAGAACAACTTTTGATATATTAAAATCATTAAAAAATTCAGGGGTAAGTTTTCCTAAAGTAGCAGAAGTTCTTAATATTAACTCTTTATCTGGAGTGATTTTTTCAAATATAATTGCTGGTTTTATAATCTTTTTTTCATTTTTTATTATAATTTCATAATCTTCATAAGTTATATCTATATTTTCAAAATGTGTTACTAAAATAGTTAAAATCTCTTCTAGTTTATCTTCATTTATCACTGTATCAAAGTTATTTAATTGATTGAAATTTTCACCAATAGTATGAATTTGTTTAATTTTATTATTTTGTAAAATATAACTAGATGTTAAAAATATAAAATCATCATCATTATCAATAACTGGTAATAAAATAAGTTTATCTTTTGTGATGATGTTAATAGATACTTTAGATATACCAATTGAAAAACTCAAAGGGTTACCTTTTTTATCAATTATTTTATCACTTTCTTTTAAAAGCTCTAAAAGTCGTGGATACTTATCTAAATATATATTTTCACTATCATCTTCCCAAGATATTTGATAAAAATCTTCTTGTTTAAATTGCTCAAGTAGTTGAAGTATCTCCCTATCAACACCATTATAAACTCTATAGTCTATCTCTTTAAAAGGTTTTAATTTATCATCACATACCTCTATAAAACTCCCAATTTCATCAAAGTTTAAAAGGTATCTAATATTACTTTTCTCTTTTGCCCTCGTTAAAAAACTTTTTTCTTGTTTAAATATATCTAGCATTTAAATCTCTCCATTTTATTTAAATATTATTTTACCATAATTTGATATTAAATAAAATACTTATTAATAAGAATATAATAAATATATCAAATCTTTTTTGAAAATTTAATCCATTTTTAATATCGTTATTCTCTATTTCTATTTTTCCATCACCAAAATATGCTTTCTTTTTTATTTTTCCAAAATATGAAGTATCTCCACCAAGTGTTATACCAATAGCCCCAGCCATAGCAGATATAGGATAACCTGCATTTGGACTTTCGTGTTTATATCCATCTTTTATAATTGTTTTGATTGAGTTATATGAAAAAAACAGAAGTGCTATTAAAAGTGCTGTTACTCTTGAAGGTATATAATTTAACACATCATCTAATCTTGCACTAAATTTTCCAAACTTTTCATACTTTTTATTTTTATATCCCACCATACTATCAAGAGTATTTACAGCTTTATATATAAAAAGTCCAACTATACCAAAAAATATAAGATAAAAAATAGGTGCTACCACTCCATCATTCAAGTTTTCAGCATATGTTTCAATAGCTGCTTTATTTATATCACTATTGCTTAAATCTTTTGTATCTCTACTTACAAGATATTTGATATTTTCTTTATTTGAAATAATATCTTCTACACTATCATAAAGCATTTTAGATGCTATCCCCATAGAAGAGATAATTGCCACAATAAACATAGGCAAAAAAGATAAGGTAAAACTTATACAAAATACTATTAAAATAAGTGAAATAGTAAGTAAAATACCATTTAAAAAGCAATCTTTATAAAATTTATTCTCAAACCATTTAATATAATCACCCATTAAAACTACAGGGTGTTTTATATATTTAAACTCTCCAAATAATCTATCAACAATATACGCAATGAGTACTATCTCAAGATACACTTTGTAGTATCCTTTGTACATCAAGATGTGCTTTCATAGTATCCATAAACTTTGCAATAATCTCTTTTTTATGATTTCTAAACCAATCATCTATAAAAAGTCCGTGATTAAAGGTACCATAGATATTATCTGTTTTATACTCTTTTGGGTATTTTTTACTTATTCCGTGGTGTATTTCAAAAATATCACCATCTTTTTTTAAAGTTTTCTCTTTTTGGTAAACTATATCATCATCAATAAAACCAAATCCTTTTTCTTGTGTAGGTTTTTCAACTTCTATACACTCTTTATCAATAATATTTTCAAACAACATCTGATACCCACCACAAATACCTACTATATGGTTCTTTTGTTTTTTTTCAAGCTCTTCTATTTGTGTGAAAAGTCCAGATGCTTTTAACCATTTTAAATCTTTTATCACCATTTTACTACCTGGTAAAATAATACAATCATAACTATCAAGTGAGATATTTGTATCTATAAACTCTACACAAGTATTATTATCTGCGATTAAAGGCTCAAAGTCATTATAGTTACTCATATATGGATAAGAGATAACAGCTACCTTTCTTGTAGATTTTGAACAATTTTGAGTAAAATTTTTTAAACTTGCACTATCTTCAAAACCCAGATTAAAAGGGGTATAAGGTAGCACTCCAAGAACTGAAATACCAAATTCATTTTCAATAATATCTCTCCCTTTATCAAAAAGAGTTATATCTCCTCTAAATTTATTTATTATTACACCTATTACATTTTTTTGTAGTTTTTTTGGAAGTAAATTATACACTCCATATATGGATGCAAACACTCCACCTTTTTCTATATCTGCAACTAAAATAATCTTTGTATTATACTCATTAGCAATAAAAATATTTGATAAATCTTTATCCATAAGATTAAGCTCCACAGGACTCCCAGCACCTTCACAAATGATGCAATCATATCTTTTATCTAAATATTCAAATGCTTCTTTAACAGCAGGTTTTAAACTATCAAGAGTGCGATAATATTCTAATACATCTCTATCTTCTACAACTTGACCATTGAGTATTAAACTTGCTTTATCTCCTTTTCCTGATTTTAAAAGGATAGGATTAAGGTGATATGAAGTGGGAACACCTAATATATCAGCTTGAAAATATTGGGCAATTGCTATCTCACTTCCATCATTTGCTATATGGGAGTTATTTGAAACATTTTGTGCTTTAAATGGGGTTACATCTACCCCTATCTCTTGTAATATTTTACCTATAACAAAAGTGATAGTTGATTTTCCTGCATCTGAACTTGTACCAAATATTGAAATGTTATACATCGATTTTCCTAAATATAGTTTTTAATTGTTTTAAATCATTTTTAGACTTTACAGCTATTCTCACATATCGTTCATCTAAATAGTCAAAATTTGAACAATCACGAACCATTATATTATATGGTTCTAATCTCTTTTGTAACTCATTTGCTGTAATATTATTTAACTCTACTAAAATAAAATTGGCATCACTTTTATATATTTTAGTAGAAATATCACTTTTAGCTAATATCTTTTCTAAATATTTTTTGCTTTTTTTATTTTCTAGTAAACTCTTTTTTCTAAATTTTTTATCTTTTAAAGCATATTTTATATAGTTAATATCATATTGGGATAACTTCCATTGTGGTTGTTTATTTTGTAACTTTTGGATATTTTTTTTATTTGAGACAACTACTCCACTTCTTACACCTGCACACGAATAAAACTTTGTCATAGATTTTAAAATATATAGTTTTTTATACTCTTTTATAAATTTTATATCACTTGGATATTTTGTAAAATCCAAAAATGATTCATCTATTAAAACAGTTGCATTTGCTTTTTTCCAGATTTGAAACAGTTTTTTTAAGTTATAATATTTCCCATCAGGTGTAGAGGGATTTACAAATACTACTAAAGAGTTTTGTTTTACTTTTTTATAAATATTTTTAAATCTATTTATATGATGTATATTATACCCAAAAAGATTAGCTGCTTTTTTATACTCTAAATAAGCAGGTGAATAGATAGTACAATCTTTTAAATGAAGATAACGAAAATTTTGAAAAAGTGAAAATATTGCACTGCTTCCACCATTAAAAAGTTCAATTTGATTTGTTTTTATTTTATAATATTTTGCAATAATTTTATATATTTCATCATAATTTGGATAAGAACTTATATCAATACTATTAAAATCATATTTTATATTTGGTTTGATAAAATTTATATTTGAAGATAAATCTATCACTTTTTTTATTTTACATTTTATCTTTTTAGCAAATGACTTTATATCACCACCGTGTGCATATTCTAACAAAGTAACACTCCTATATTTAACAATATTAATTCTATTAACTCTATATTAAATCCTAATGTATCCCCATTTAAAAAACCTAATTGTTTTTTGATACGGTTTAAAATAAATTT
>JAYELQ010000223.1:0-1658 GCA_034717655.1 Campylobacterota bacterium | reverse complement strand
TAGATATTGCACAAAATGGAGTTGAGGCAGTAGAGTTATATACAAATAATAAAGATAAATATGAACTGATTTTAATGGATTTACAAATGCCAATAATGGATGGATATGAAGCAACAAAACAAATAAGAGATAAAGATAAAAATATACCAATTATAGCTCTTACTGCTAATGCTATGAAAGAAGATGTTCAAAAAACAAAATCTATAGGTATGAATGACCACTTAAATAAACCAATAGATGTAGAAAAACTTTATGAAGCTTTATTAAAATATATATCAAAAAAAGAAGATATAAAAATATCAAATAAAAATGATGTAAATGAAGTAATAACATCAGAATTAAATTTTAAACATATAGATACTAAAATTGGATTAGGTCATCTAATAGGAAATAATAAATTATATATTAAAATATTAGAAAAGTTTTTTACTGATTATAAAGAGTTAAATTTAAATAACCTTGATGAAGAAAACTATAAAAGAGTTTTGCATACTATAAAAGGTATAAGTGCAAGTATTGGAGCTATGCAATTAAATATAATTTCAAAAGAACTTGAAGTCTCATATAGTAACTTTTTGGTTAATAAATTCCAAGATGAATTAAAACTTATAATTAATGAATTAGATATCTTTTTTACTTTAAATAAATCTAATAATAAAGAAAATAATAGTATAGAAAAACCAGAAATAGAACAAGAAAAAAGAGATATACTATTGAATAACTTATATGAATCTGCTGATATGATGGAGCTTGAGCAATGTCAAAAAATATTAGAGAAGCTATCTTTATATAAATTAAATGATAATGATAATAAAATTTTTGAAAAATCAAAAATAGCTATAGAGGAGTATGATTTTGATGAGATAATAGAGATGTTAGAGAAATAAAAAATATATAATTCAATAAAGCTATGGTAAAATACCATTTTAAAAAGGAAATAGAAATATGAAAAAATATATTTTAGCTTTATTGTTAAGTGGTTCGATATCTTATGCAGGTCTAATTAATGCTATAGCAGTTATTGTAAATGATGAACCTATTACACTTTATGATATTGATAATAAAATAGAAAAAGAGAGATTATCAAAACAAGATGCTTTAACAAGTTTAATAGACGAACTATTATATAAGCAAGAGTTAAAAAAGCATAATATATCTGTTGATATATTAGATATAGATGATTATATAGGTAAACTAGCAAAACAAAATAATATGAATATATTAGATTTTAAATCAGTTGTAAGAGAACAACAAAACTATGATTTATTTATAGAAAAGATAGAAAAGCAACTAATCCATCAAAAGTTAGTATCAAAAATAGCTTCAAATAAATTAAAAATAGCAAATGATATGGATATTGAGATATATTATCAAAATAATAAAGATGAGTTTCAACTAGCAAATAATATTGAAGTTGTAGCTTATGTTTCAAAAAATAAAGAGCTATTAAGAGCTATTAAATCAAATCCAATGTTAAGAGATGATAATGTTATGGTACAAAATATATTGTTAAAACAATCAGAGATAAATCCACAAGTAAAATATATAGTAAATTCAACAAAAGAGAATGAGTTTAGTTCTATATTTGTAGATAATCAAGCTTATAATATGTTGTATATAAAACATAAAAGTGATATAAATACAATACCACTAATAGA
>JAYELQ010000222.1:0-1659 GCA_034717655.1 Campylobacterota bacterium | reverse complement strand
CTTATGCAAGAGTTTCATCATCAGATCAAAAAAAAGATTTAGAGAGACAAAAACAATTACTAGAACTATATTGTGCAACAAATGGTTGGGATTTTGAACTTTTAAGTGATTTAGGGAGTGGAATAAATTATAATAAAAAAGGTTTAAAAAAACTTATCAATTCAATTATTGATGATGAAGTAGGAAGAATTGTAATAACCCATAAAGACAGATTATTAAGGTTTGGAGCTGAATTAATATTCTCAATTTGTGAAGCAAAAGAGGTTGAAGTTGTGATTATAAATAAAGGTGAAGATACAACTTTTGAAGAAGATTTAGCAAAAGATGTATTAGAAATTATAACACTATTTAGTTCAAGGTTATATGGAGCAAGAAGTCACCAAAACAAAAAGATATTGGATAATATGAAAAAGGTAATTAATGATAGCACACAAGATTGAATTAAAACCAAATAAAAAACAAATAACATACTTTCAAAAAGCTTGTGGAGTTTCAAGATTAGCTTGGAATTGGGGACTTTGTAATTGGGAAAAACAATATAAAGATGGGTTAGAACCATCAGGAATAGCTCTTAAAAAAGAATTTAATTCAATCAAAAAAAAGCAATTTTCTTTTGTTTATGAAGTTACAAAATATGCTGTACAACAACCATTTTTACAACTTCAAGAAGCATATAAAAGATTTTTTAAAAAGATAGGTGGTAAACCTAAATTTAAAAAGAAAAATAGGTCAAAAGATAGTTTTTATATTGGTGGTGACCAGATAAAAGTTATTAATAAAAAAGTAAAAATACCAAATTTAGGATTAGTGAAATTAACAGAAGATATTAAATTTAATGGAAAAATACTAAATGCAACAGTAAGTAGAATAGCTGATAAATGGTTTATATCGTTCGGAATTAAACCATCTATGAGCTATTTACCTTGCAAAAACCAAGCAAGTGTTGGAATAGACTTAGGAGTTAAAACTCTACTTTCTTTATCAAATGGGACTATTATTCAAAGTCCAAAACCTTTAAATAAATATCTTAAAAAATTAAAAAGATTAAGCAGACAACTTTCAAAAAAGCAACATAGTAGAAAAAAAGGGGACTTTACTCCACAATCAAATAATTTTAAAAAACATTCCTTAAAATTAGCTAGACTTCATAAAAAAATAGCTGATATAAGAAGAGATTCTATGCATAAAATAACTACATTTCTAACAGATAACTTTAAATATATATCTATTGAAGATTTAAATGTTAAAGGGATGATGTCTAATTCTAAATTATCAAAAGCAATATCAGATTTAGGATTTTATGAATTTAAAAGACAACTAAAATATAAATCAGAAAATAAAAGTAATATTTTATTAATCAATGATAAATGGTTTCCTTCATCTAAAACTTGCTCAAATTGTGGAAATCATAAAGCTAATTTAACTTTAAAAGATAGAATTTATAAATGTAGTGAATGCAATTTAGAGATTGATAGAGATTTGAATGCATCAATTAATCTACATAATCAACTACCGATAGTTCATCGGGAAGTAAAGCCTGTGGAGATAACGGCAATGGACTTAAAAGCCAAACTTTTAAATCTAACCAGTATCGTTGAATCAGGAAGTAAATATCAAACAAACTTAATTATAAGTAAGTTTGAGTAAATTTTATGGAAC
>JAYELQ010000221.1:0-1662 GCA_034717655.1 Campylobacterota bacterium | reverse complement strand
GAAATAAAAAAGTAAATTTCAAAAGATTAAAAAAGAGTGATAAATTAGCTATTAAATTTAAACAGAAAATTAGAAATGGCAGATATTTTGGTACTCCTGAAATAATAGGAGCTTTACTTGAAGTAAGAGGGAAAAAACATTTTATATTTCAAAACCCAGAAGATGATAAGTATTATGATAATAATGCAAAAGTTCTAGTAAAAACAGAATTTTTGACACCTTTGAGATACAAAAGAATATCTAGCCGTTTTACATATAAAAGATGGCACCCTATTTTACATAAATATAAAACTCACCTAGGGGTAGATTTTGCAGCTCCAACAGGTAGAGAGTTAAAAGCTACTGCAGCGGGTAAAATTATCCATTATGGTAGAAAAGGTGGATATGGTAAAACTGTAATTATTAGACATAAAAATGGATATAAATCACTTTATGGACATTTAAGTCAATATAATAGAAAATTAAGAGTTGGTTCTCGTGTAAAGCAAGGTGATTATATAGGCAATGTTGGAAGTACAGGTAGAAGTACAGGACCACATTTACACTTTGGTATATATAGAAATGGACGAGCTGTAAATCCATTAAAACTATTAAAATCTGATAAAAAAAGATCAAATGGTAAATTAAAAAAGAAATATATAAAAATTGCAAAGAATATTAAAAAAGATTTATTAAAAATATTAGAAATAAAACAAGTACCAATGAAAATAGAAAATTTTGATAACACTTATAAAATGCCAAAAAGTTATATAAGTTTAGATAAAGGGATAGAGGAAGATTATGGAACTATTTAATTTAAAATATATATTATCAAACAATGACGCAGTTATGTTATATTTTGGTGGTGAGAATTGTTCTGTTTGCAAAACTCTTCACCCAAAAATAAAAAAAGAATTTGAAAAAATATTTCCAAAAATCAAACAGTTTTATATAGACATAGATGAACAAAGAGAGATAGCTATAGAGAGTAATGTGTTTGTAATGCCTACTATAGTTATATTTTTTGGAGGTAAAGAGTTTATTCGAAAAAGTAGAAATCTATCAGTTCAAGGTTTTATAGATGAGGTATCAAGACCTTATAATTTATTTTTTAATTAGGAGAGTTATATGAAAACATTTTTAATATGGGTATTGTCTATATTTATAATTTTACAATTTATACCAGCAGAAGTAGAAAACCAAAAAACAGATAAAAATCTTGAGATAAAAGTATCTACAGAGATTATGAGTATATTTAAAAAATCTTGTTACGATTGCCATTCAAACGAGGTGAAAATTCCATGGTATAGCAAAGTTGCACCTGTATCATTTACAGTTTCAAGACATGTGAATTTAGGTAGAAAATGGTTGAATTTTTCTATTTGGGAAAGTTATACACAAGAGCAAAAAGATAAAAAACTAAAAGAGATATATAGAGCTGTTTATAGAGCTATGCCACTTGGTATGTATACATCCATGCATAAAGAGGCTATATTAACAAAAGATGAGATAAACCTTATAAGAGATTGGACAGGTAAAGCACCTTTTTGATTTTTTATAATAAAACAAAAAAAGAGTAAATAAAATGAAAAATGTAATAGTTTTAATGAATATGGGTGGACCTAATAACCTAAGTGAAGTTGATGTTTTTTTAAAAAATATGTTTAATGATAAATATATAAT
>JAYELQ010000220.1:0-1663 GCA_034717655.1 Campylobacterota bacterium | reverse complement strand
TAGCACATAAAAAAAAGAAACAAGTTTATTATATAAAGAGTAAATTAAAAAATAATCTAAAGGGGAATATTAAAGTTTCCTCTATAGATTATGACAAAGAACTTTTTTCAGGTGATTTTGATTTAAAGCTAAAAGAAATTGTAAAAAAACAAAAAAAGCATATAGAATCAAGAAAAGAATTAATTCAACAAAAAATTCAAGAATATAAAGAAAAAAAACATAACTATTATTCAGAACATAAACAAAAACGTCTTGAATATGATAGAGAATACAGAGAAAAGAAAAAAGAAGAGTTAAAATTATATCGTAAAGAATATTATAAAAAAAATAGAAAAAAGATTTTAGCTAAACAAAAGATAAATAGAGAAAAACTAAAACAAAAAATGGATACTTAATGGCTTCAGACTTATCACAACTTATACACGAAGGATTATGTAGTACTATTAATGGTTTATTAGCTAAAACTACCACATTAAAAACTATTACTAAAATACATGAAAAAGATTTAATAGATCTTCAAATATTAAAAATAAATTCTACTTTTGAATTTACAAATATTGTATCTACTTGGTCTTATATAATTCCAGCATATACAGGGTCTTATATTTTTAATGCTATGATAGGTGATGATAGCGAACCTGTATTAGAATTTGATTCTGATATTGCAGATGCTATGAATGAGTTTGTATCAAATATATCAGGTGGATTAACTACTACTATTAATGGTAGTGAGCTAAAAGACTTAGGAACAGTTAAATTTACTACATCTTCAGATGGTATAATGAAAGGTTCAGAGTTCATTGATAATGAAAATATATATAAATTTTCTTTAGATTTAGATGGAATTGATATTGATATATTTATAATATTTGATAATCTTATACTTCCATTTATAGAATCAATAAAACAAAGTGAAGTTTCCTTTTATGAAGAGGAAAATATAGAAGAACCTCAAGAAGAGATAAAAGAGATTCCAAAAAAACAGGAAGAGAAAGAAGATATTAGTATAAAAGAGGAGAAGCAACCACAAGAAGATAATAAGAAAGAAGAAAGTTTTGAAGATAATAAAGATGATAAACTAAAAAAACTAATAATAGTGATATCAGGTTTAATTCTAATTACTATTATTAGTGGTATTGTTATGTATTTTCTAGGTATGTTTGAACCAGAACCAATAGTAAGAGATCATAATAAAACTAAAATAATAAAAACAAAAGATGATATTAGTATTGTTCAATACAATTATACACCTAAAGTTCATTTTAAAGTATCTGATATTAATATTAATAGACTAAATAAAAGATTAAAAATACTTACAAAACATAATATACTTACAAATAAAGAGATTATTGAACAAAAAAAACAAGAAGATGAAAGACTATATTACCTACAAAAAGAGAAAGAGTTAGAGGTTTTTGCAAAATTAAATAAAGAGGAATCATTATATCCCAAAGATACAAATCTTAAAAATACAAAAGTGGAAGAAAAAACTATAACTCAAATTACACCTGAAATAATTCATAATTTAACAAAAAGATTTATTGTAATAGATAGTTTAAAATATAAATATTACAAAGAGTTAATTAGAAAAACAAATGATAAAAATGCAAGAATATCTATTTGTCAAAATGAAATTGGTAAAACACTTATATATATTGGACCA
>JAYELQ010000219.1:0-1666 GCA_034717655.1 Campylobacterota bacterium | reverse complement strand
AAATTTTATCAATGGTAACACACGATTTAAAATCTCCAATGACAGCTGTTATTGGTTGTTTGGAGCTTTTAGAAGAAGATGAATTTCTTAGTAAAGATGAAAAAAAAAGATGTATAAAATCAGCTAAAAAAGCTTCTAAGTCTATTATGAAACTAGTTGAAGATATCTCAATTATGGCAAAATCTGAAGCTGGAAAAGAGCATGTTGAGTATAAAAATATATCAAATTTAAAAAATATAATGGAAGATGTTTATAATACTTTTAAATATGAAATGAAGATAAAAAGTATTGATTTTAAAATTGATATAGATAAAGATTTACCTATAGTATATTGGGATATAGATAAAATACAGTATCATGTTTTAAATAATATTATATCAAATGCTATAAAGTTTACAAGTTATGGTGGAGATATAACTTTTAAAATTACATCAAAAAATGATTATATAAAAATAAAAATTAAAGATAATGGGATAGGGATACCAAAAGATAAGCGAAAAACTATATTTGAGAAATATGATACTCATAATAATAAAAAAGTATTTAAAGGTACGGGACTTGGACTTTATAATGCATATAATTTTATCAATAAACACAATGGAACTATATCTGTAGAAAATGGTATAAATGGTAAAGGTACAGGATTTGTTTTACTTATACCTATTGAGCCAACTAAAAAAGTATAAAATAAAGGTATTACTATGTTAAAT
This sequence comes from Campylobacterota bacterium, assembly GCA_034717655.1. Lineage (GTDB taxonomy): Bacteria > Campylobacterota > Campylobacteria > Campylobacterales > Arcobacteraceae > JAIOSF01. Next base: position 956 of record JAYELQ010000219.1, on the reverse strand, counting down.
AAAAAGTGGGAAGAGATTATATCTAAAATTGATTTAGCTTATCAACCTATAGTAAATATAAAAAGTGGTAAAACTTATGGGGTTGAAGTTTTTTTAAGAAACTATAAAGAAGCAGGTGGATTTTATTCTATTCAAAACTTTTTTGATGAAGCTTTTAATGATGCTGTTTTATATAAAGTTGATTTACATATAAGATTTAAAGCTTTAAGAGAGTTTAAAAATTTTAAGATAGATAACTTAAGACTTTTTTATAATATAGATTATAGAATACTTAATATGCCAGATTTTACTCTAGGTAATACAAACGAACTTTTTAATAAAGTAAATCTTGATAAAAATCTTATATATTTTGAGATAAGTGAAAAATCAACAATAAAAGAACCAAATAGTATTAAAAGTTCATTATCTCTATATAGAAATGAGGGCTTTGGTACAGTTATTGATAATTTTGCTACAGGGATATCAGGTTTTCAACTTCTATATTATCCCACTTGTGATTTTATAAAGCTTGATAGGATGTTTCTTGAGAATATTGCAAAAGATGTAAAAAAACGATTGTTTTTTTCATCTATTATTAAAATGGCACATATTATGAATATCAAAGTTATTGCTGTATCTGTACAAGATATAGAGGAGTATTATGCTTGTAAAGATATGGGGGTAGATTTTATTCAAGGCTATTTTGTCAAAGAACCATCTATTAATTATAAAAAAATTGATTCTTATTACAAAGATATAAAAGAGTTATATAAAAGTGATAAAAGGACAAATAAAGCAAATAGTATTGCAAAAGATAATATTAATAAAATAGAGACTTTAGATGAGACTTCAACTTTAGAAGATATCTTTTTATATTTTAAAGTAAACTCTAGTAATCATTTTGTACCAATAATTGATAGTTATAATACTTTAGTTGGTGTGATTTATGAAAAAGATATAAAAAAACTCTCTTATTC
>JAYELQ010000218.1:0-1682 GCA_034717655.1 Campylobacterota bacterium | reverse complement strand
AGCAAAGCGATAAAAAATAAAAAAGCGGAAATCGACGTATGGAGAGTTACAAGACCCTTCTTAGAATTCGAAAGAATTCCATCAAAAATTAATAGAAATATCCGTTAGGATTTTCCTTCTAAAAGTGAGTGAGAAAAAGTACATATTTGAAAATAAACTCTTTAAAAGAAAAAGAGCCTTTAAGAGCCTTTAAGAGCCTTTTTACACCTCTCAAAGCCCTAAAAATAGTGGCAAGAAAATTTTAAGTGTGCCTTTTTTCTCATTAAGTGTGCCTTTTTTCTCAAAAAATGCTGTTTAACTATGCCTTTTTTCTCAAAACTATGCCTTTTAATTCTTAAGGCACTTTATGTATAATATTGATATAAAAAAGGATTGAAATGAATAATAAAAATATTATAAAAACAAGTCATGAATTAAATCATTTTAAAGGTGGGTATACAAAATTAGAATTAGATTTCATTTATGCTTTTATATCAACTATTAAAGATGAAGATGAGAAATTTAATAATTATCAATTAACACTAAAAGAATTGGAAAAAAAATTAGGTCGAAGATTGGAATTATCAAAAATAGAATATATTTTTGATAATCTTATTAAAAAAACTTTTAAAATTAATGATAAAAATGAAATTGCTGTTTACAGTTTTTTTACTTATCTTTCTTTTGATAAAAAAACAAAAATATTAACTGTTGATTTCAATGAACGATTAAAATATCACCTTATTCAACTAAATAAATATGCAAAAGGCAATTTTAAATATTTACTTAGATTTAAAAGTGAATATTCAAAACGAATATATATGCTTATTAGTCAATGGAAAAATATAAAATTAAAAAAATATACTGTAATAGAATTAAGAGAAATATTAGAAATACCAGCAAGTTATCCTTATTCAAACTTTAAAAGAAAAGCTTTGTTAGTAGCAGAAAAAGAGTTGAAAAAAAATAGTGATGTTTTCTTTGAGTTTGAAGAAGTAAAGCAAGGTCGTAAGGTTATAGAGATTATCTTTCATATTTATGTTGGTGGAGGCACTGATAAAACAGTAATAGAGCCTACTTATAACTATTACAAAAAGAAAACAGTTTATTTTAATGGAAGAGATTGGATTATTTTAAATGTTAGCAGTAGTAAATCTAAAGGTTATGTAGATGTTCAACTAATGGATGAAGATTTCAATACTATTATTGAACATCTACATTTTACTTCTTTAAAAAATATGGTTGAGTATAAATTGAATAAAAAATAATTATTTACAATATTAATTAATAATTTATGTGCTTTGGTTTTATTAAGTTTTTTCAAACTATAAAAATACTTAGCCCTGCTGTAATTAATCCTATGATTTCAATCATTCAACCTTTTCTAGATAAGTTTATCGCTTTGTTGACTTTAGAGAATATTATTTTACTATTTATTGTCTTGTTTTATTGGGATAGTATACTTTCTTATTACTCATAAGAATTGTAGTATATTAAGAATTAATTTCAAGAGTTGTTTTTGAGAAATATAAAACTCCTAAAAATAGGGTTTTGCTATATTTATGAAATAATTATCAAAAATGGTCGTCTATAAGAATCTATCTCTACTTTTCTAAAATTGCTAAATTTGGGTACTTCACTTGTTCTCAAAAATCGTTATCAAAACTTATTCTTGATAATTTATCACTTTATTGACTTTTGAG
>JAYELQ010000217.1:0-1684 GCA_034717655.1 Campylobacterota bacterium | reverse complement strand
CTCTTGTTATATTTGCTATATTAAGAATATATTTTTCAAGAATTAAAGAAGCAAAAGAAAAAAAAGAGTATAATAAATTAGTTCTAATTATATTAGGCTTTTTTATAGGTTTAATAGCTATGAGTTTGGGTGTTGGGGGTTCTGTACTTTTAACCCCTATTTTAGTTGGGTATATGTTTTATAGCTTAAAAGATGCTGCTTCTTTAGCTCTATTTTTTGTTGTATTTAGTTCTATTGCTGGGGCTATCTCTTTATATATAAATAATAATATGTTATTAATAGAGGGTACTATAATTGGAATAGCTTCTATTTTTGGAGTATATTTTGGTATAAAACTAAAAAATAATATAAATATAAAATCTTATAAGTTTTTAGTATTGCTTATGTATTTTAGTATTTTATTATCTACTATTTATCAACTTTTGAATAGTTAATATTATTAAATATAAGTATTATTTAAAAAAAGGATTTAAATATGAATTACCCACCTTATTCATATCAAAAAGATGGAGAAGCAGAGTGATTTTTTACAAGTTATAATAATTTACAATTATATAATTTAAATTTTCTATCTATACTGATAACTTTATATTTTTTAGTAATAGCTTGAGATATGATCATTCTATCAAACGGATCTCGATGATGAAAAGGTAATGTTCCTAAAAATAAAGCACTACTTGCATCAAAATCTAAAATATCTATACCCATTTCATCTAATAGTATCAAAATATCTCCATCAAAATCTAAATTCCCAATTGATTTCTTTATCATTATCTCTGCAATACTTAATGAACTTAAATATATATTATTATCTGTGTTTTCTATATATTCAAAATGTTTTTTATTGATTTTTTTTAAATCTGCAGCTAACCATAAAAAGATATGAGTATCAATAATAATATTCATATTATACTTTATTTCCATAAAACATCTCATTTATCTCTTCATCTTCATCATCAAAATTATTAGGTATATTTATCTTACCTTCTAGTTGTCCAAATTTTCTTATCTTTTTTTTCTCTTCATAAGGTACTAACATCGCAACTTTTTTATGTTTTTTACCATACTCAATTACAAATTTTTCTCCTAAATTTTGTACTTGTTTTAAAATAGATGATAAGTCTGATTTAAATTCTCCCACCTGTATTGATTGCATTTAATAACTCCGTTATATTTTTATATTTTATTTATTATATCTATATGATGACAAGTTGTCAAGTTCTTATAAATAAAAAAGTTATAATGGCTAAAAGAGTTGTTTTTATTATGTTTTCTATATTTTTCTATTGAAAGGGTTAGTATCAGGATACTATTAGAAGGAAGTGTGGAAGTTGATAAAATAATAGAATAGATTATCTAAATATTAGAAATACCAACCCTATTTAATGGTTGGTATTTCCCTAAACCAATAAAATAATTCCTAAGAATAAGATAAATAATAAACTTCCATATTCAAATATCTTTTTAATATTATTATTTGTATTAGTTTGTTGTTTTATTTTTATGGTTAAAAATGCAGATATAAATATAATCAAACTCATCCCCAAACTCATAAATATAGCACTTAAAAAACCTACAAAATATATACCTAAACTCATTGTAAATATAAATATTGTTACAGTTCCAGGGCAAGGTATAATACCAGCTGCTAATATTACACCTGCATCTGTTGAGTGAGTTTTAC
>JAYELQ010000216.1:0-1688 GCA_034717655.1 Campylobacterota bacterium | reverse complement strand
GAACAAGAAAGTAAATTCTTTGAAAATCAATTTAATGATATAGTTGGTAATCCATTTTTTGAAGATGCTATAGATGGTAAAAAAGATACAGTTGTAAGTTTTCAAGTTATAAACTTTACAGGTATGGTAAATACTGCTGTTAGTAGTGTTGTATTTACACCAATGTTAGAAAATAGAGATACATTCCAATGGGTGGAATCAAACAATTCTATTATATTTAAAAAAGAGAATAATATTTTTGAAAATAACATAACTTTATATCAAAATGATGTAAGTTTTGATAAATTTGGTAATATTGATGAGTATGGAAAATATAGACAAACAGAGATGTTTAAAGTAAAAATATATCAAGGTACAGACTCTTTTGAGATAGGGGAGTTTCCAATATTTCCACAACCTCATAATGACTTAGACAAATTATCATTTGATAGTCAAGAGATGAGTTTTGATAATATCCCTTTTATGGATGATGCTATTTTTAATGAAAATTTTAATGAATTTAATTTAAATGATGATAATAACTCTTTATTTTATCCACACTTAGAATATGTAGATAATGGTGAGATGTTAGGTGAAAATATATTACAGTTTAATAAAGGAATATTCTCTATAATAGAAAATATGGCAGGAACTTTAGCTTCAGATAATAATGGTAAAGTGGAACTATTTAAATTAGCTTCAAATTATGAAGAAGCAGATAATATATGGATGAATAATGATTTTACTCCAAAAGCTGATAGTAATATAACTCAATTTGATGTTAATAGCAATGGTGATATAGAACAAGGTGGTTTAATTCTTGTAAAAATATCTTCAGATAAAATTATCTCTAAAAAAATCATTATATCTATTGACCATATAGATGAAGAGTTTGTATCTCTTAACTTTTTAGATATACCAAATATAGATATTTCAGATATGTTTAATTTTGATCCAAATGGAGATATAACTACTCCTAACTTTGAACATATTAATAGTGTAGTTAAATTTAAAGTTAAAAAGTTTGATGATACAATAAATCAAAAAGTAAAATCAGTAATATTTAACCCTTGGGTGGTATCTGAAGATGGTGACTGGATACATATAGAAGATGGTTACAAAGCTATTATAAAACCTATTATTGGTGGAGCTTTTAAAGGTGAAGTTTCTATTCAAAGTGAATATGATGGAGAACCATCAAATGGTATGTTTGAAGTTATTATTACATATTTAGATGATAATGGGGAAGAACAAAATAATAGTATAGGTGACTTTCCACTATTTCCATCAGAAGAAAACTTTTTGGGTGACCTGTTTTTTGATATAGATAACTATATCCCAACTTTAGATGGTGAGATTCCTATGGATGATATGATGATGGAGGGTAAAATATTACCTGAAAGTGATATGAATACAAATGTAAATTTTGTAGTTACTAATCAAGATGGAGAACCAAATCTTAATGTAAAATCTATTAAAATTATACCTATTCTTAAGAATATAGATACAAAAGAGTGGAAACCTACTCACTTTTTAGGAAAAGATGTAAATCTATCAACAAATGCAGAAGTAAATACAACTATTTGTAACCACTCACCCTATATATTTCTTAAATAAATATAAAAAAGAGCTATCCTAAAAAACAGATTTTCCACTTACTATATCTCTAATAGTTTCAAATTCATTCATATCTCTTTTTCTTGCAGTAT
>JAYELQ010000215.1:0-8606 GCA_034717655.1 Campylobacterota bacterium | reverse complement strand
TGATCATTCGTGAAGCTACAAATCCACATAATATTATAGATAGTAGCTTCATCAAAGATATTCATGCAATTATGTTTGAAGATGCATTAAAAGTAGCACCTGAGTTTGTATCTAAACCAGTTGGAGCATATAGACTAGATGAAAGATATATCAAAGGTGTAGATATAAAACTATCTTTACCACATATGATTTCAAATAATATTGAAAATTTATTGTATAGAATCAAAAGTAACGATATGAGTTTACTTGATATATCTGATTTTCATATACAATTTGAAAGAATACATCCATTTGCAGATGGAAATGGAAGAGTAGGAAGATTGATAATGGCATATCAAGCTATTCAAAATAATATTGTTCCACCATTAATTGAAAATGAGCATAGAGATGACTACTTAAAAGCTATAAATGATAAAGATGATTTATGTGTATTTCTTGATGAAAGTATTAATAAAAGTTTAGAGTTGATAGAATTATAATATAACAAATTTTTTCATTCTTTAATTTTACTATTTTAAGAATTAAACCTTGTAATCAAATTGAAACATCACTTCAGTACAATACATCTATGGATAAAAAACTAAAACTAGCCTTTTTATGGCATATGCACCAACCCTATTATAAAGATGATAAAAATTCATCTACTATGATGCCTTGGGTATTTTTACACTGTTTAAAGGATTACTATGATATACCTTGGTATTCACAAAAGTTTGATGGTATAAAGGCTACATATAATCTTGTACCATCACTTATTGAACAGATAAAGTCCTATATAAATCATAGTGCAAATGATAAATTACTAGAGACTATAAAAAAAGATATAAGAGTTCTAAATAGTGAAGATATAGCTATCTTAGAGCATTATCTTTTTTTATCAAATGAAAAAAATATGATAAAACCTCTTAAGAGATATTATGAACTTTATTTAAAATACAAATCTCATAACACTATAAAAAATTTTGAATCTCAAGAAATTTTAGATACTCAAATGCTTTTTTTATTATCTTGGTGTGGTAACTATCTAAGAAAAAATAATCATATAGTAAAAACTCTTCTTTTAAAAGGTAATTTATTTACACATAGTGAGAAACTGAAGTTAATAGATACACTTATAAAGTTTTTACCTACAATTTTAGAGTATTATAAACAACTAAATAATAATCAAAAAATCACACTTTGCACAACTCCATATTATCACCCTATCACCCCTTTACTTTTAGATATTAATAGTGCAAAAGAGGCAAGAGCTGATGTAACTATTCCAAATATTGAGAGTTCATTTAAAGAATTAGGGGAGCGAAATACAACAGATGCTATAAGATATTTTGAAGAAAATTTTGGAGTAAAACCTACAGGTTTTTGGCCAGCAGAGGGAAGTGTTAGTCAAAAAACAGCAGAGCTTTTTAGTACAAACTCTTTAAGATGGTTCTGTAGCGATGAAGAGATACTTTTTAAAACACTAAATGATAGAGATAAAAAGAATATCTATAAAAACTACTTTTTAAAAACAAATGAAAACTTTATAGATGTAAGATTTAGAGATCATTTTTTAAGTGATGCTATAGGATTTGAATATAGTCAAAAAGACCCAAAACAAAGTGTAGATGAGTTTATATCTCATCTTAAAAATATTTATGATTCTTGCGATTTTAATCCTTTGGTTAATGTGATACTTGATGGTGAAAATGCTTGGGAATTTTTCCCAAACAATGCACAAGAGTTTTTTTATGAGCTATATAAAAGTTTTGAAAACACACCTTGGATAGAGTGTGTCACTATGGATGAGATATCAAGTGATAAAGATATCAAAAAAGTAGATATTTCACACCTTGCAAGTGGAAGTTGGATAAATGGCAACTTTGATATTTGGATAGGAAGTGATGAGAAAAACAGAGCTTGGGAGCTTCTTGATATCACTAAAAAAGATTATGATAAAGAAAAAGAGCATCTAAATGATGAAGTTAAAGAGCTTATTGAAAAAGAGTTTATGATAGCACTTGGGAGTGATTGGTTTTGGTGGTATGGAGATGAACATTTCACAGTTCAAGCAAAAGAGTTTGATGAACTCTTTAGAAAACATCTTATAAATATCTACAATCTTATGAATATAGATACCCCTTTAGATATTCTTATACCTATAGTAAAAGATACACAAAATAGTAGCTTTCATATAAAACCAAAAAGCTTTATCACACCTACAGTTGATGGTATAAAAAGTGATTATTTTGAGTGGCTTGATTGTGGACAGATAGATATAACAAAAGAGTTTAGTGTGATGGACTCTACAAATAATATTGTTACAAAAGTTCTATATGGGTATGATAGTGATTCTATTTCATTTTTATTTGAGGGTGATTTTTCAGATAATAAAAAAATAGATATAAAACTAGATAATAAAGATATAAAAGATTATGAGATTTTTTATACAAATTTAAAAGTAGAGGTAAAAATACCACTTCAAAAAAAAGAAGAGAAGATAGATTTTAAATTTGAGATAAAAAAAGATAAAAAAACTCTTCAAACATTTCCTATATACAATGATTTTATTATTTGTATAGAAAATTTAAATCTTAGAAAATGGTACGTATAGGTTAAAAATGGATTCAAAATTTAGATATAACAAACTTTATAGACAATGGGTACTTTTTGCTCCAAGTAGAGCCAAAAGACCAACGGCAAACAACAACTTTCAAATAAAAAATGGTGAACAATGCCCTTTTGATAAAGGAAATGAACATCTAACACCAAATGAGCTTTTAAGAATAGGCGATGATGAAAACTGGAGATGTAGAATAGTTCCTAACCTTTACAATGCTTTAAGTATAGAAGATGAGATAAATTCTAAAAAAGTTGGATGCTTTGAGGAAAAAAGTGGCTTTGGAGCTCATGAAGTGATAATAGAAACACCTCATCATTCAAAACAGATGTTTGAGTATAGCATAGATGAATTCTTTGATTATTTTACTATTATAAAACTAAGACTAGATGACCTTAAAAAAGATATACGACTTAAATATTTTAGTTTATTTAAAAATCAGGGTCAAGATGCAGGGGCTTCACAATCACACTCACACTCACAAATAATAGCTACCCCTTTTTTACCACAAAAGATAAAAGAGGATTTGGAGTATTTTAAAGAGTATAAAAAAGAACACGAAAGAGATTTTTTTGATGACCTTATATCTGATGAAAAAAACTTTAAAAAAGGGATACTATTTGAAAACAGTAGCTTTATAGCACTAAATCCTTTTGCTTCAAAGTATCCTTTTGAGACTTTAATAATTGCAAAAGGTGATATAAACTCTATAGAAATGTGTGAAGATAAAGAGCTTTATGCTTTAAGTGAATTGATGAACTTTGTATTTAAAAAACTTTATAAAGCTTTAGGAGAGATACCTTTTAATCTAAGTATAAAAAATGGTGATATTCAAAGTAAAAACAACCCAAATAGATTTCATATACTAATAAGCCCACGATTTTATAAAACAGCAGGGTTTGAGCTAGATAGTGATATATTTATCAACACATTTATGCCAGAAGATGCCACAAAAATTTTATTATCAAATAAAGGAGAATAAATTATGTCAGTTTTATTTTGTACAAGTGAGATGTATCCATATGCTAAAAGTGGAGGTTTAGGAGATGTAGCACAAAGTCTTCCTGAAGCTTTAAGAAAAAAAACAAAAGTTTATACTATGCTACCTTTGTATCAAACAATAGATAGAGAAAAGTTTAGTATTGAATATGCAAATTTGACATTTAATTATATTATAGATGATGTATCACATCAGTTTGATATCTTTATAAATCAAAAAAATAGATATGAGTTATTTATCTATAATCCAATTTTATGTGATAGAGATGGACTATATCAAGATGGATATGGTGATTTTGGGGATAATGGACTTAGATTTGGACTATTCTCTTATGCTTGTTTAGAAACTATGATAAGAATGAATTTAAAAATTGATGCAATTCATCTAAACGATTGGCAAACTTCACTTATAGCACTTTTAGTAAAAACAAAATATAAACTTCCACAAAAAGTTATACTAACTATTCATAATCTTGCTTATCAAGGGGTATTTACTAAAAATATAATGGATAAACTTGAACTTGATTGGAATGAATGTTTTAAACCTGAAGCTTTAGAGTATCACGACCAAGTAAACTTTTTAAAAGCTGGGATATTTTATAGTGATAAAGTAACAACAGTAAGCCCAACATATGCAAATGAGATACAAACTCCACTATTTGGAAATGACTTAGATGATGTTTTAAGAGTAAATAACTATAAATTACAAGGGATACTAAACGGTGTGAGCTACGATACATTTAATCCAAAAACAGATGATATGATATATAAAAACTATTCACTTCAAACATATCAAGATAAACATATAAATAAAAAGAAACTTTTAAAAGATATTGGATTTATTGAAGCTGATAAACCTTTATTTGTTTTTATAGGGAGATTTACACATCAAAAAGGGATAGACCTTTTAATAGAATCTCTTAATCTTTTCAAAGATTTTGAAGCAAATTTAGTTATAATTGGAAGTGGTGAAGAACACTATGAAACTATATTTAATAACATCTCTATCTCATATCCAAATGTATATATAAAGATAGGCTATGATGAGAGTTTCTCAAGAAAACTTTATGCAGCAGCTGACTTTTTACTTATGCCATCAACATTTGAGCCTTGTGGATTAAATCAGATGATATGTATGAAATATGGTTGTTTACCAATTGTTGCAAAAACAGGGGGACTTAAAGATAGTGTAGTTGACTTTACAAATGTAGATTATAAAGAGTTAAAAAATCATAAAGGTATAGGTGTAACATATGAAGAGCATAATATTTTTTGGTTTATGCATGCTATTGCAAAAGCACTATCACTTTATGGAAACTATAAAAAATATGAAAAGATTTCAAAACACAATATGAAAGTTGATAATTCTTGGAAACACTCTGCAAAAGAGTATTTAGCACTTTATAAAAAATAGAAAAAGACAAAAAGGAACTAAAAAGATGGACAAAAATGCAGGTAAAAAAGCCCCAAAAGAGATACTAGAAAATATACCTCAACTAGTAAGTAAATATTATACAACATATCCAAAGATAGAAGATGAAACACAAAAGATAAGTTTTGGTACTTCCGGTCATAGAGGTAGTAGCTTAAAGGGTAGCTTTAATGAAGCTCATATTTTAGCTGTAACTCAAGCTGTTGTTGATTATAGAAAAGAAAATAATATAAATGGAACTCTTTTTTTAGGTATGGATACACATGCTCTTTCAACTCCTGCACACACAACTGCACTTCAAGTATTAGCAGCAAATGATATAGAGGTTTGTTACTCTAAAGATATGGAGTATACTCCAACACCTGTAATATCACATTCTATTTTAAATCATAAGGGTAGTGATGGTATTGTTATAACACCATCACACAATCCCCCTTGTGATGGTGGATTTAAGTATAATGGTATTGACGGTGGACCTGCCGATGTAGATATCACAAATTGGATACAAAATAAAGCAAATGAGTATTTAGCAAATAATCTTGAGGGTGTAGTGTTTTTAGACTTTGATGAAGCTATTAATTGTGAACAGATAAAAGAGTATGACTTTATGACCCCTTATGTAAAAGATTTAAAAAATGTGATAGATATGGATACTATAAAACAATCAAATATAAAAATAGGTGCTGATTGTATGGGTGGAAGTGGTATGAGATATTATGATGCTATTGCTAAAAAGTATGGTTTAAATATAGAAACTTTTAATGATTATGCTGATTTTACTTTTTCATTTATGCATTGTGATAAAGATGGTAAAATAAGAATGGATTGTTCATCTCCTTTTGCTATGGCTGGACTTATAGATATGAAAGATAAGTTTGATATCTCTTTTGGAAACGATACAGATTTTGATAGACATGGTATAGTTACAAAAAGCAAAGGGCTTTTAAACCCAAATCATTATTTAAGTGTAGCTATAGACTATCTATCAAAAAATAGAGAGTTTGATAATCTGGGTATCGGTAAAACACTTGTAAGTAGCTCTATGATAGATAGAGTTGCAAAAGATAATAAAAAAGAGCTTTTAGAAACACCTGTAGGGTTTAAATGGTTTGTAAAACCTTTGATTGATGGAGATATTTTCTTTGGTGGTGAAGAGAGTGCAGGAGCTAGTTTTTTAAGATTTAATAAAAAACCTTGGAGTACAGATAAAGATGGTATCATACTAAATCTTTTAAGTGCTGAGATATTAGCTGTAACTAAAAAAGACCCCGCAGAGTATTATGATACACTTATATCAAAACACGGTGAACCTATATATGCAAGGATAGATGCTCCAGCTTCATATCAACAAAAAGTAAAATTAAAAAATCTACAACCAAAAGATATAAAAGCAGAGAATCTAGCAGGTGAACCTATTGAGTCTATCTTAACAGTTGCTAGTAATGGTGCAAAAATAGGTGGGTTGAAAATAAATACCAAAAATGGATGGTGTGCATTAAGACCCTCTGGAACTGAAGATGTTTATAAAATATATGCAGAAAGCTTTATAGATAAAGCACATCTTCAAAAGATACAAAATGAAACTAAAGAGATAGTCAAATCACTATTTATGCAACCTTAATGTAATAATAATCTTGTAAAATTTTTCCATATTTCAAATATAGGAACAGATATGGAAAAAACTTTTAAAACAGTTGATGGTAATGAAGCGGTTGCTCTTGTAGCACACAAGATAAATGAAGTGATAGCGATATACCCTATCACTCCATCTTCACCTATGGGTGAACTAAGTGACCTTTATAGTAGTAAAAAAGAGAAAAATATCTTTGGTACTATCCCTGAAGTTTATGAGATGCAAAGTGAAGGTGGTGCAAGTGGTGCTGTTCATGGTGCACTTCAAACTGGGTCATTAACTACTACATTTACAGCCTCTCAAGGGTTACTTCTGATGATACCAAATATGTATAAAATAGCAGGGGAGCTTACCCCTACAGTATTTCATGTAGCAGCTAGAAGTTTAGCAGCTCAAGGTCTCTCTATATTTGGAGATCATCAAGATGTTATGGGTGTAAGACAAACAGGTTTTGCCCTACTTGCTTCAAATAGTGTTCAAGAAGCTCACGATTTTGCCCTTATCTCTCAAGCTGCATCTTTAAACTCAAGGATACCATTTTTGCACTTTTTTGATGGATTTAGAACATCTCATGAAGTAAGTAAGATAGAGATTTTAGATGAAACTATACTAGAAAATATGATAGATAGTGACCTTGTAAATGGACATAGAAAAAGAGCTATGACACCAGATACCCCTATATTAAGAGGTACTGCTCAAAATCCTGATGTATATTTTCAAGGGAGAGAATCTGTAAACAGATACTACCAAGAGGTTCCAAGGATAGTTCAAGAGCAGATGGATAAGTTTGCAGCTCTTACAGGAAGATTTTATAACCTTTTTGACTATGTAGGGGTAGATGATGCTACAAAAGTTATAGTACTTATGGGAAGTGGAGCTGAAGCTGTAGAGGAGACTGTAAACTATCTTGTATCAAAAGATGAAAAAGTTGGTATGATAAAAGTAAGGTTATCTCTTCCTTTTGGTATTGAGCAGTTTATAGATACACTTCCAAAGAGTGTTAAGTCAATAGCTGTTTTAGATAGAACAAAAGAGCCAGGAAGTTTAGGTGAGCCACTTTATCACGATGTAGTAACAGCTATGTTTGAATCTCAAGAAAATTTACCATTTGTTATGCCAAAAATCATAGGTGGAAGATACGGTATCTCTTCAAAAGAGTTCACACCAACTATGATAAAATCTATCTATGAAGAGTTAGATAAAAACCTACCTAAAAACCACTTCACTATAGGTATAAATGATGATGTAACAAACACCTCTTTAGAGTATGATAAAAACCTTATCATAGATAATGCTGATCAGTTTGAAGCTGTTTTTTACGGTCTTGGGTCTGATGGTACTGTTGGAGCAAATAAAAACTCTATTAAAATCATAGGAAGCGAAACAGACAACTACGCCCAAGGGTATTTTGTATATGACTCTAAGAAGTCAGGTTCTATGACTACATCTCATCTTAGATTTGGTCCAAAACCTATAAAATCAACTTACCTTATTCAAAAAGCAGATTTTATAGGGGTTCATCAAGCTGTATTTTTAGAGAAACTTGACCTACTAGATATCGCAAAAGATGGGGCTGTGTTTCTTCTAAATACACCATATAAAAAAGATGAGATATGGGATAAACTTCCAAAAGCTTCACAAAAACAAATCATAGATAAAAATCTAAAATTTTATGCAATAGATGGATACAATGTAGCTAAAAAAAGTAATATGGGTGCAAGGATAAATACAATTATGCAGACATGTTTCTTTGCTATAAGTGGAGTGCTAGAAAAAGATGAAGCTATTAAGAAGATAAAAACATCTATTGAAAAGAGTTACGGAAACAAAGGTGAAAAGATAGTACAGATGAACTTTGATGCTGTTGATAACACTCTTGAAAATCTATTTGAGGTTGAAGTACCATCAAGTGTGACAAGTGATATTGAACTAATACCAGCTTT
>JAYELQ010000214.1:0-1694 GCA_034717655.1 Campylobacterota bacterium | reverse complement strand
ATTCCATAAACTCTATTCATTTTCATTCTCCTCTTTTCCTTTAAAAATACTTTCAAATTCATTGAAGAATTGAAATATTGATTCTTTATCGTACCCTTGTTCTTCATAACCTGCTATTGCTAAAAAAATATTCTTTCTAGCTCCAATTAAATCTTTGTGATTTAAGTTCAAATAATCTATAGTGTTTTCAATTCTTTCTTTTTGTTCTTCCACTAAAGAAGTTTTAGGTTTAATGTTACCGTTACTTATATAACGAAAACAATTTGATGGTTTTTCTTGTTCAAGATTTATATATTTTATATCATTCCATTTACCTTTTTTATCTTTAAATTTAGCACAATATTTTTCACCATCTCCATTACAAGATAAAACCATGTTATTATAATCACATTCTAAATTATGATAACTATTTCTTTGTTTCATATGGTCAATATGAACTTTAGCAGTATTGTTTTCATCTATTATCTTTTTTTCACAATAAAAACATTGACTGTTTTGTTCAATAAATATACTTTCTCTAAGATTTTTTCTTAATTCATAATCATTACAATCATCTTGATAACTAGATGGTTTATTTTTCCTTTTAAATTCTTTAAAAAAAGCAGGTTCAACTTTATTTAAATCAAGCATTTTGACTCTTTAGTTTAGCTACTTCTAATCTTGCTAAAATTATATCTTTATCTAAATTACCAAGCATATTTTCAAGTTCTTTATAAAGATTTTTATATTCATTAGAAGAGTAGTCTTCATTTTCTAGAAATTCCCAAAGTTTATTAATCTGTTTGGCTACATCAGGTGTTCTCAAATTTTCAAGCCCCATAATATCAGTTAAAACTTTATTAAATTCAAGCCCATAACTTTTAGAAATATTATCAATAACACCATCTTCGGTAAGTAGCCTAATCCATTCACTTTTAGCACTTCCTATGATATGAGGAGAATGAGTAGCTATAATAATTTGACAATTATTTTTATTTGCAAAATCTTCATATATTTTCAAAATACTACTTTGCCAAGTAGGGTGAATAGATAATTCAGGTTCATCTATTAAGATAATCTGATTTTTTATATTTCTAAAATATAAGTATAAAACTTTAGAAAGTAGTGTTTTTTCACCTGTTGATAAAGATTCTATTGAGAAAATTTTATTATTATTAATATTTCTAAAAGTGACTTTTTCATTATCTCTATCGATATCATCTATATCTTCAATAGTGAATTGTAAATTTAAACTTTCAAAAAAATTATCTATAATTATCTGTATTTCTTTTAATGCTTTTAAATATGAATCTTTTTCTCTAGAAAGTTTTCTAAAATAATCTAAAATACTTTTCTTTATATCTTTGATATTATCATCAAATACTTTTATGTAAGTTAGTGGATATTCTTCATTATTTTTGTTATCAAGAGTTAAACTTTGATTATTCAATTGTATTTTAAGAAAACTATTTTTATCTAAGCAGTCTATACTAAAAGCAGTGGTATAAATATAATCCAATAAAGTAGTCTTACCACTTCCATTAACACCTGCAATAATAATTATCGGTAAAGGTTTATCTATGCTATCTGTAAAGTCTATTTTAAATTCTTTAATTACCTTATAATTTTCAATATATAACTTCTTTAACTTTAAGCCTTTATCTAAATCAAACATCTTTCCCCTCTTTTTTCATATAAAATATATTATCACTCAA
>JAYELQ010000213.1:0-1699 GCA_034717655.1 Campylobacterota bacterium | reverse complement strand
CCCATTAGTTAAACAATGCCTCAAGATTAGATGTATCTGTAGATTTTGTCTCTTCTGTTTTCATACCATCATTAGGTGTAGCTACATTATTATCATCTAAAACATTTAGTTCTATTTCACATTTTGTTAACATACTTGCTAATCTAATATTTAAACCAACTTTACCAATTGCTCTACTTTTTTGGTCTTCTGTTATAGTAACTATAGCTTTATCTTTTCTATCTTTTCCACCATTTTCTATAATTTTTACACTTTTTACAATAGCTGGTTTTAAACTTCTTGCAACAAACATCTCTTTTATAGGAGTATATTCTATACAATCAATATTTTCTCCACTTAGTTGTTTACTAACAGAGTTAATTCTAACACCTTTTACACCAACAACTGCACCAATAGCATCTATATTTTCTTGTGTTGAAGATATCGCTATTTTTGCACGACTCCCTGGTATTCTAGCACTACTTTCTATATTTATTTTTTTATCTTTTAATTCAGGTACTTCGGAAATTAATAAACTTTCTAAAAATTTTGGACTAGTTCTACTAATTTCTACACTTAAACCCTGTTTTGCATCTATATTTACCCTTTTTACAACAGCTTTTAATGCATCTCCAACTTTAAAAGTTTCACCTTTTATTCTATTTTTTCTAGGTAGTATACCTTTTACTTCACCTATTTCAACAAAAGTATTCTCATAACTATCTATAAATGTAACTACACTTAGTATTGTATCTCCAACTTGGTCATTATATTTATTATAAAGATTATCTTCTATATGTTTTTGAAGTCTATATTCTAAATTTGAAAATAGTATAGTAGCTGCATTTCTACCCATAGACTCAAATTCTAAATCATAACTTAAAGTATCCCCTATCTCTAAATCAGAATCAATTTTTTTTGCTTCATCTATAGAAAGAAAATTTTCAGCATTTATAAGTTTTCCCTCTTGACCTCTCTCTTTTTCCCTTGCTGTTGGTTCTGCTCTTACTTCCCCTGTTAGTCTTTTATCATCATTTGCTACTATCTCTATTCTTTGAGCTAGTTTTAACTCTTTTGTTTCTCTTAAAATATCAGCTTCATAAATAAGTGTTTCATCTACCATCTTTTCTGCTGTTTTTATAAGTGATTCTTTTAGTGCCACTTCAACCTCTGAAACTTTTAGCCCTTTTTCATAAGCTATTGAATCTATAATATCTATAATTTTTTCCATAATTTTTCCTAATACAATAATGTTTTTTAACAATGCAATAATTTGATTGATTTGTGTTTTGCTTTGTAGAGTTAAATTCTATCTAAAACTTCTTTATATATAGTATAAAATTTAAAGAATAATATTATTTTAGATAGAAAATATAATCTAAAATTAAGAAATGTTGTTTTATAATACCGTTATAAAAATAAATATTAAACTTGATTTAAGATATTTTTCTTTATAATAAAAATATATTATAGGTATAGATTTATACCGAAGAGTGAAAGTCTCTATGCTTGAATGATAGATTTTTCTATTTGACAAGAATGTTTAAACGGTCGTGGTAAAACACAATGTGTCATAATATTTTAAAAGGATAAATTATGAGAATTAATACAAATGTAGCTTCATTAGCGGCTCAAGAATCAGCAACGAATACAAACAACACACAAACAAGTGCTTTAGAGAAATTAGGAACAGGTTTTGCTATTAATAAAGCAGCAGATA
>JAYELQ010000212.1:0-1700 GCA_034717655.1 Campylobacterota bacterium | reverse complement strand
TGAGCTTATTGGTTTCCCTTATGCTATAGTAGTTGGTAAAAAACTTAAAGATGGTATGGTGGAGTTAATAAAAAGAGAAACAGGTGAAAAAGTAGATTTAGAGTTAGATAATGTAGTTAGTTACATACAAGGTTTATAATTGTCAACACTTTTAGCTATATCTTCTATATATATATTTATAGTTATGGGATTTGTAGCTAAAAAAATATTTAAAGATGAGGTTGATGAAAGAACTCTTATACTTGTAAGTATATATTTTTTACAACCTATTCTTACTTTTTGGGGACTTACTAGAGCCCCTATAGATTTTAATATTATATATACCCCTTTTTTATATTTTATTATTGTTACTATTACATTAATTATATTATGGACAATCTCTATTTTTATTTTTAATGACTCAAAAGATAAATCTATATTTATAGCATCATCTTTGATTGGAAATACTGGTAATTTAGGTATCCCTTTGGGGATTGCTTTGTTTGGGGAGAGTAGTATCCCGTATACTAGTATTATAAATATAGCAAATATATTTTTTATATATACTATAGGGATATATTTTTATGCAAAAAGCTCTTATAGTTTAAAAGAATCTTTTTATTCTATTATTAAGATACCTATACTTTGGTTTGCTTTTTTAGCTTTGGGTTTTAATTATATGCAAATACCTATAAATGAACAGTTTGATAGAGTTTTAGAGATGGGTGCATACTCTACTATAGTTATTCAGCTTATGATTTTTGGTATCTATTTAAGTAAAACTAGTGTAAAAAAATTAGATATAAAACTAAATATTTTAGTTAGTTTTTCCAAACTTATATTTTTACCAATAGTTGGTATTTTTATATTATATTTTTCAAACTTACCTTACGATATCGCTCAAATATTAGTTTTATCTTTAGCTGTACCATTGGCTGTAAATAATGTAAATATCGCTTCATTATATAAGTGTAAACCATTAGAAGTTACTAATATTGTATTTTTAAGTAGTTTACTATTTTTATTTTTAATATATTTTGATTTACAACTTTTAGAATATGTTTATGGTGGTGATATAAAGTTTTAAAACTTTATATCTCATTAATATCAATTAAGCTATTTGATAGTCTAGTTGTATCGATATTCTCTTTTATCTCATCTATAGTTAAATTATAATCTTTTAATTCTATAGATATATTTAGTTCTTTAAATATATTTTTTAGTTTTTTTGATGATAACTCTCCAAATATTTCAAGAATGGCTTTATCTATAAAATCATATTTCCCAATAATATTATCTATTAACATAGGCAAAGTAAAACTACAAGCTATACCGTGGTCTATACCTTTGTGAGCTGTTATATAGTAGCTTATACTATGAGCTATAGATGTTTGAGTATTTGAAAAAGCAAGACCTGCATACATACAAGCTTTCATAATATTATCTCTATACTCTAAGTTATTTAAATCATTTGATAGTAGTATTATATTATTTATAATTAGTTTAGATGACTTAATAGCATAATCTATAGTAATATCATTTGCATTTTTATTCCAAATAGATTCTAAAGAGTGTGATAGTGTATCCAATGCTGTTTGGATAGTGATATCTTTTGGTACAGATAAAGTTAAACTTGGGTCATATATAGCTACTTCACTAAAAAGTTCATCTAAATGAAGTGAGTATTTCTTTTTCTCTTCCATATCCCAAATAGTAGCCCA
>JAYELQ010000211.1:0-1701 GCA_034717655.1 Campylobacterota bacterium | reverse complement strand
AATATCCAACAGTAAAAGAAATTGTTTATCTTCTAAAATCATTAGAGCAAACAGAACTTTCTAATATTGAAGATTTAAAAATGGATATTATTACAGCTGAACAATACAAAGCAATATAAAACAAAAACAAGGAAAATAAATGATTTTTATGCCGGCAGTTATAGAAGAAAGCGGAAGAGGACTTAAGTCTTTTTCATTACAAGATAAATTATTTGATGAGAATATCATCTTATTGGAACATGGAATAGATGATGATTTAGCAACAACAATAAAAGCCCAACTTTTATATCTTGATAGTAAAGAAGATTGTAAAGAAATTAATATGTATATATCAAGCGGTGGTGGTAGTATTTATGCTGGTAACGGGATTATTGATGTTATGAGACATATAAAAACAAAAGTGAATACCATTTGTACGGGTATGATAGCTAGTATGGGTACACAAATACATTCAGCGGGTACTGGTACTAGAAAATATATGCCAAATAGTAGAATTATGATACATAGTTTATCTGGTGGAACTCAGGGTAAATTCCAGGATATGGAAATTGATTACCATGAAAGTAAATTTTTACAAGAAAAATTAATGAATGATTTATCTTCATATACAAAAGGAAAAACCTCTTATGACGAAATGTGCATATTAACTGATAGAGATAAATGGTTATCACCAGAAGAAGCATTAGAAATAGGAATAGCAGATGAGATTATAGTTTCTAATAGATAGTCAATTTATAAATAATATTATAAGAGATATTAAATGTGTATATAGGGCTCTATGGTGGTTCCTCTATATACATTTAATCTGAACCACCAATTCACTCTTATGATATTAATTTATAGGAGACTACAATGAAAAATAAAGTTACTCTTTATATAGCAACACACAATAAAACAGGGCTTAAATATTTTGGTAAAACTACCAAATATTTTACAAAACAGGATCTACAATCTAAATATCATGGCAGTGGTACATATTGGAAAAGTCATCTTAAAAAACATGGTGATGATGTTACTATGGAAATATATGGTATATACAGCCTTGATGAAAATGCAGAAGACTATGTATTACCAATTGCACTTAAATTTTCTGGGGAAAATAATATAGTAGAAGACTATGATAATTGGGCTAATATAAACCCAGAAAATGGTTTAGATGGAGGTGACAATTCTAAATATATAGATTATACAAATATATCTATAAAATTAAAAGGACGTAAACATTCTGAAATAACAAAATTAAAACAATCTCTAAATAAAATTGGCGAAAAAAATCCATTTTATGGTAGTGTACATAGCGAAGAAAGTAAAAGTAAAATATCATTAAAAAACAAAGGTGCTAACAATGGTATGTTCGGTAAAAAACATAATGATGAAACAAAAGATAAAATGAAAGAAAAAAGAAAATTACAGATTCCACCATCTTTAGGAAAAATATGGACGGAAGAAGAAAAGAAAAAACTTATGAAACCTAAAGGTCCTCAAGTAAAATTGACTTGCCCCTATTGTAATAAAGAAGGAGGTGCTAGTAATATGAAAAGGTATCATTTTGAAAACTGTAAAATAAAAAGCTTATTAGAGATATGAGAAATACATCACCATCTTCTAAAAAAGCTAAAACTGGAAATCTTGAGTATATTTTTAGTTCTATTGAGTTTCCGGAAGATAAGAAAGACCAAGAAATTGATGAAGAAGAATGGT
>JAYELQ010000210.1:0-1701 GCA_034717655.1 Campylobacterota bacterium | reverse complement strand
CACATTAAAATATGATACAGGTGAAACAATTACTAAATCTATTATAAATTTAGCAATAAAAAATAAACTTAGTAGTAATTTTATGATAAAATACTTGGGTAATATAGAAGATAGTAAAAATATATCTGTAACTGGAAGATTAAGGAAGATATTTGTAACTGAATTTGAGTATGAAACAACTACAAAGCAATTAAAGTTAGTTGTTAAGAATATCATAAATGAATTAAGGTAAAATAAGAAATGGTAATAAGTAGGTTTTCTAAAAATATAATTAGAAGTCGTATATTAAAAATATATGTTGCAGTCGCTTTTTTTTCTACATTAATATTTTTTGTATTAAATGCAGATATGTTTACTCCAATAGAGATGATTTTTTATATAGTTTTGGCTACAATAACATTTAAAGGATTATCAAACTTAATGTTGTCTATGGTAATAGCCCTAATACCATTAAGTAATGAGAAAGATTCTATAGAGTTTGAAAAATCATCAACAAAATTAGAATCTTTAGTAAATGATTTAGCTATTAAAGAAGCAGCTGTTCAAAGTGCGAAGAATAAATAAGGATAAAATATGAAATTAATAGAAATTACAAATTCTTTAAGTGGATTAGATAACAATAGTATATCTGATTTAAATTCAAATAAAGAACAACAATTCATAGATTTAAATAATAAAAATGATTCATCTTTTTCAACTATATTAAAAAATTCTATAGATGAAGTAAATGATACACAACTTAATGCTTATAATGCTATGGAGGAGATTGCAACAGGGAAAGTTGAAAATCTACAAGAAGCAATTCAAAGAATAGAAGAAGCTGAATTAAGTTTAAAGTTAGGTTTAGAAGTTAAAAATAAAGCATTAGGTGCATATAAACAGATAATGGCTATGCAAGTATAAGTTAAATAATTATTTTAAGGATAAATTATGGGATTTTTTGATGGTTATAATGTAGCTACTTCAGGTATGTCTGCACAAAGAGCAAGAATTAATGTTGTTAGTTCAAATATAGCAAATGCACAAACAACAAAAACTATAGATGGTGGTCCATACAAAAAACAAAATGTTGTTTTTCAAGAGGTATTAATAGATGAAAACAATAAAAAAACAAAAGTAAAAGAGCATGGATTAAATAAATCAGACCCACTTTCACTAAGAGGTGTAGGTATAAAAGAGATTATAGATTCTAAAGACCAACCTATAAAGAGATATGAACCAAATCATCCAGATGCAAATGAAGATGGTTATGTAGAGTATCCAAATATAAACCCTGTTGTTGAGATGGTAGATTTAATGGAAGCTATGAGGTCTTATGAAGCAAATTTATCATCATTTAAAACTCAAAAAGATATGGATACTAAAACAATAGAGATTATTAAATCATAAAGGAAAGTTATGAAACCGAATATTTTAGATATTCAAAATAATACTACTATTAAAAATAAATCTATTTCTAGTAGTGTTAAAAAAGAGAGTAGTGGACTCTCTTTGTTTGATTCTTTATTAAAAGAGGCAAAAACTGATACTTCTGCAAAAGAAACAACTATTCAAAATATTTCTAAAAATGAATCAAAAGATATTAATAACTCTTTAACTTCAAGTAATAATACAAAATCAGAAAAAGAAGATAGTTCTAAAGTTATTCTAAAAAAAGTTGCTACTAGTTTAGTTTCTATTATATCCAATCAAAAAGCTGAA
>JAYELQ010000209.1:0-8697 GCA_034717655.1 Campylobacterota bacterium | reverse complement strand
AGAATAACTTATCTCTAAGTTATTCTTATTTTTATTAATTTATTTTAAAAATCATCAAAATCTATACTACCTTTTGAGTAATTTACTACATTTCCTTCAAAAAAGTTTGTTCTTTGGTCATTGAATGATGAATATCCATCTACCCAAGGGATAGGGTGTTTTACATTATATTCAGGTTCATACCCAACAGCTTCAAGTCTTCTATCTGCTAAATATTCTATATATTGTCTAAGTATATTTTTTGTAAACCCTAGTATTTGACCTTGAGTTATATATTCACCCCAAGTAGCTTCTAAATCTACAGCTTTTCTAAACATCTCCCTTACCTCTTGTTCTAACTCATCATCAAAAAGTTCAGGTCTCTCTTGTCTAGTAGAGTTTATAAGGTTTTGAAAAAGTAAAAGGTGTGTTACTTCATCTCTTTGTATAAATTTAATCATTTGAGAAGAACCTAACATTTTACCAGATTTTCCAAGTGCATAAATAGCAGCAAAACCAGCATAAAAATATATACCTTCAAGTATCTGATTTGCAAACATAGCTAAAACTATTTTTCTATCTGTAATATCACCAGATAAATTATCATAAGTTTGAGCGATAAATCTATTTTTATTCAAAAGTTGTTGGTCATTTTTCCACATATCATATATCTCATCTGTATTATCAGATATAGACTCAACCATAACAGCATAACTCTTACTATGATTAGCCTCCTCGTATGATTGCCTACTTAAAATAGCATTTATCTCAGGGGCTGTTATATATGGATTTATATTATCCATTAAATTATTTGTTTGTAAACTATCCATAAAAATAAGTTGAGATAATACTAAATCATACATTCTTTTTTCAGGAGGCAAAAGATATTTATAATCTTTTGCATCTTGAGTCATCTGTACCTCTTTTGGAAACCAAGTGTTACCCTCCATAGTATCCCAAAGCTTTACAGCCCACTCATATTTATATTTAGTGAAGTTTATCATACCATCACTATTACCACCAAATGTTCTTCTATCGTTAAATGTTTCTTCTGATTCTGGATTATATATTTTTTTTCTATTCATATTTTTCTCCTATTGACACCCTACACACTCCATACTTCTATCTACTACCTCTTCTTGAGCTTCAGGTGACTGACTTCTTAGGTAGTAAGTAGATTTTAATCCTAATTGCCATGCTAATGTATAAATCTCGTGTAGATATTTTCCACTTGCTTTATCAAGAGATATAAATATATTTGTACTTTGCCCTTGGTCTATCCATTTTTGTCTAATAGCTGCTGCTTTTATAATATCAAACTGATTTACCTCATAAGCAGGTGTATAATACTCCCAAGTTTCTGCACTAAGATTTGGCACAACTACAGGTATTTGACCACTTAAGTTCTCCTCATACCACTTTCTTTTATAAACAGGTTCTATCGCTTGAGTAGTACCCACTAATATAGATATAGAACTAGTTGGAGCAATAGACATAAGGTAACCATTTCTCATACCTTGTTTTTTTACTTTTTCTCTTAATATATCCCAGTTATAATTAGATTTATCAAATAAATCTTTTTGAAATAGTGTTTTTACCTCATCTTTTGTATGGTCCATAGGCATAATCCCTTCACTCCATTTAGAACCTTCAAAAGTAGAGTAAACACCTTTTTCAACTCCTAAATTAGATGAAGCATCTATAGCATTATAACTTATAGCTTCCATTATAGAGTCTATTTTCTTAAAATGTTCTTCGGAACCCCATTGTATTTGGGATTCTGCTAACATTTGAGATTCACCCATAATACCTAATCCAATAGCTCTACTTTGTAGGTTTGTTACTTTTACTTTTCTTAATGGATAGAAGTTTAAATCTATTACATTATCTAACATTCTAATAGCAATAGGGACTACTCTATTTATATCTGTCTCTTTATTTATTTTACTAAGATTAACAGAAGCTAGATTACAAACAGCAGTTTTTCCATCTATTTTCTCTTTTTCAATAATAAATATCTTTTCACCATATAGTTTATCTAAAGCAGTTAATTTATTTGCTTTTTTTACTAATCCACTATCAACAGTAACCTCTTCATCCTCTTCAAAAGTAACTATTTGACCATTTTCTAACTCTACTTTGATTAAATAATGGTTTGCTTCTGTGTTCTGGAAAATCTCGGTACAATTTCCAGTAACAATTCCATTAAAAATCAAACTATTATTAACTAATTGAGTAGTATCATAAACATCTTCTCTACCTATATATTCAATTCTCTTAATCTTTACCTCAAAATATTCAGATTTTTTACTTTCTCTTGATAACCCTAATACTTTTCTCTCTTCTAATATTTTTAAACATCTTGTTTGTTTATTAGATAAAAATCCTATAGTATCTATAAACTTTGTAGCATTTCTACCATTGATATCAATTCTATAAGTTCCATTTGAAGTATATTCTTTATATTCACCTGATTTAGTAGTATAATCAAAACATACTCTTTTACCAATTCTATTATCATTAATTTTTGAACGAATACCAAAATTTGATAATAATATTTGAATATCTTGTAAATATTTTAAATCTATATTAGATAATTGAACAGAAAAAGATGGTGTTTTATTTTTTCCACTTCTTAATATATTAACAGTACCATCTGTTGTATATATCCCTTGTAGATAACCTACTACAGTTTGTTTAGAACCTTTAAAAATATTTTCTGGAACTTTAATTTTTGTTTCTTTATTAAAATCATATTTTTTATCTAATAATTTTGCTAAAGTTGTACTAGTAAATCTAATTTTATCACTATTATTACTATTCTTTAAAATTTTATTTAATGGTTTATTCTCATTTAATAGCTTATTTAATTTTAAATGAATTGAGTCTTTTAAACACTCCATCTCATCATTAAATAAATCTAAAATTGCTAATGGTTTACCACTATTTGTTTTACTAAAAGTTCCATCACCTGTAATTAAACCTAAAATTAACCCCTCATCATAAGTTCCAAAGTTTCCAAATTGCCCTTCATCAGATTGAATTAATAATTTATCTGTTAATTTCATATCTTTTAAAGGAAGTTTTTTTATCTCTTTATCTCTATTTACATAAAATTCGTGCCAATTTGTACACTTTATAGTATAACCATCATAAGTTTCTATCTCATATATTTTTGCATTCTCTTTTGTTTTATAAACTTCTAAACAATTTGCTTTAAATATTCCATACTCTTTTCTGTTAAAGTTCGTTCGATTATCACAAGTTGCTATAACTTTTTTATTCATCTCTTCTAACTCTTTTGCTTTTACTAAACCATATTGTGTGTGTAATCTAGTATCTCCCGTAACACACAAGTTAGAACTTCTAATAAACCCATTATGACTATTTGGATTTGTTTTATTTGCAGTATCTTTAAAACATAAAAATGGTGAACCAGATTCAAAATAAGATGTTAAAACTTTTTTCCATAACTCTTTTGCTTTTATCTGTTTTTTTGTAACTCTATAATCATTTTCATACTCTTCATATCTTTTTTGAAACTCTTCACCTGTAAGTGTAGCTAAATCTTTTACCTCATAAGGGTCAAATAGTGACCAGTTACCATCTTCTAGTATCCTTTGCATAAAAAGGTCATTTATCCACAATGCAGGGAAAAGGTCGTGAGCTCTTCTTCTCTCTTCACCATTATTCTTTTTTAAATCTATAAAGTCCATTATATCCATATGCCAAGGTTCAAGGTATACAGCTATTGCGCCTTTTCTTGTATTATGAACAACATGAAAATGCTTACCATGAGTTGAACAGAAATAATTATTTGTTCCTTGAACAGTTAAATCAAAATAATTTTCATTAGCTTTAGGCTCATAATCAATTGAAGATACTATTGCTATATTACCATTACTATCTATAGTTTTATCAGAAATTTTTATCTCATCAGCTCTCTTATAAATTAATTTATTGTTAGAATTATATATTAATGTAGGATGCCATGTAGATGTTGTATATTCATCATTATTATCAAATATTATTCTAATTTGATTTTCATATTTTACAATTGGTTCATGTAACATTTCAATTTTTCTAAATTCTTTTTTATTATTTTCAATGTTCATAGATGCTATATATTCACCTATTTTACATTCACTTATTTTTTTTATTGTAGTTTTTTCTTCTAAAGTATTATCAATATTATCAATTATTTCTACTAACGTATTTCTTTCTACACACCCAAGCTGGTCTACAGCTAAGGCTATATCATTTGTAATTTTTAGAAATGGAACAGTACCACCAGCAGCACCTTTGTGACCATCTATAACACCACCAATACTTCGTATAGAGTTCCAATCCCAACCAATACCACCACCAAATTTAGATAATAGTGCCATCTCTTTATAAGCATCAAAAATACCCTCTATATTATCGCTTGATGAACCCACATAACAGTTATGAACATTTACACCTGATACAGAATAAGAGTGGTCATCTTCAACCTCAATATTATAAACTTTATCTTCTAAGTAAGTTGAATCTTTATCAATTATTTTCATAAAATATTCATCTTTAAACCAAAAATATCTTAATGCTGATTTGCTCTTAGAATCTAAATTGATTTTTTCAATATTTTTATTAACATCTAAAATAAAAGATTTATCGTTATTTACACCTATTTTTAAATGTGTAGCTTTTACTGTAGCTAATCTTGATTTTTTATTATCATTTTTCATATAAGGTGAAAGTCCACAACGAAGAGATATCTCAAAAAGTTGTTGTATAAGTTTTTCATTTGACATTGTAAGTTGATAACCTTCACTTAAAGCACAACCATCACCTCTAATAGCAGATACTAAAAGCCATTTTTGAACTTTTGGATTTGCAAATAGTATATCATTATTTAGTATCTTTTTATCAAAACCTGTACCCACTAATTCATAAAAAAATAAAGCTAAAATTTTACTATGAACTACTACATTTGTACTATTATCTTTATTTATATTTATACACACTTTAACATCAAAAATATCTTCTAATATATTTTTAGTTTCTTCTATATAAGATATCTCTTTTGAACCAAAAGTAAAACTAATAGAGCTTTTATCTTTTGAGATATGACCTTCTGCTAAAAAGTAACCAATTAAAAGCATAAAGTTTTTTGAAAGTTTGATTTTATTTGTTACAGATTGAATTTGATTATTTAAAAAACTTCTCCCTACAGAATAGAAAGATTTACTACTTCTTTTAAATAACATTTTTCCATCAACTTCAATTAAGTTTTTTGTTTGAATATAATCAGAGATATAAATAGTATCTTTACCTTTATATTTTGGATATGATATAGATACAAAATCACCTTTATTTAAATCTTCTATTTTATTCCAACTAGATGAAAATTCTTTATTTAAAAGCTCACAATCATTTTTATACTCACCTTTTAAACTAAAACAATATCTATGATTATTTTGATTTAATATACAGTTTCCTAGTTTTCTAATACAGCTTATATCATCTTTTTTCATAGATAAAATAGGATGTTCTTCTGTAGCTTCTAATGGTTTTATTAAACCATTTATATCCAAAGATATTAAATTACGAGCATAATCTCTTTTAAAAAGTTCATATACTTTCATAAATCTGTTTTTATGAGTAAGTACCATATCCCCTAACTCTATTTTATCAATATCTTTATAACCATCTATTGTTCTTACTTTTGTACCTTTTATAAAACACGAACTAAGCTGGTGTCGTGTTGTCCTAGCATTTGATAAAGTAGGAGTAGCTAACATAACTTCAAACTTTGATAAAACATCATAAAACTCTTTTGCTTTCTCTTGTTTGTTAGTTTCATTTTGTGCTAAAAACATAGATATACCCATAAACATCTGTTGAGGTAACTCTATGGGTTCTTTATTATTGTTTTTTAATAGATATCTGTCGTATATAGTTTTTATACCAAGATAGTTAAAAAGATAATCTCTTTCTGGTTTTAGGTGATTATTTAAATCTTCTAAATCATAACCATCTTCAAGATTTGTTATAATCCTTTGTGCATCTTGACCATATTTTATATAATCTTTAAGATGACAATATGCATTACCTTTTATACCGTGAGTAGCTCTTCCAACTCTATGATATAAATCAAATAGAAATAGTCTAGCAGCAACAAAAGTCCAATTTGGTACATCTATATCTATTTTTTCAACAGCAGTTTTTATTAAAGAATCGTGTATATCTGTAGAACTCATCCCCTCTATAAACTTTATGCGAGAGTCTATTTCTAATTCACTTTGACTTACACCTGTTAAATTTTCTGTAGCTGATATTGTATGCTTTTGAATTTTAGAGATGTCTATTATCTCTTGCCGACCATTTCTTTTTCGAATCATAATTCCCATTTAGAACCTTATTGATAGATTTATTGTAGGTTGAAATTCTATCTAAAAAATTCTATAAAATTCTTTAAAATTAAAAAGAAATTTTATCTTTAATAAAATTTAATTTTTCATAATTAAACTGTTCTATTTGATAAATTAATATAATAAAGAATATACCCTATATCTAAGGGAGTCCACTTTAATTCCATTTTTAGTTCAGGCATATTTAAGGTTTTATTTACACCTATTTCATACCTATGAACTAAATCAAATACTTTTAAATGTAATTGTTTTTTTGAACTATTTAAAATAAAATCAGGCAAAACTTTATCTTTATTTGGTATAGAATATACTTGATTATCTTTTATATATTTTAGTAATATTCCTATCTCATAAGAGCTATACTCTTTTTTATTACCTAACTCTTGGGCTGTTTTATTTTTGTATCCTAATGATTTATAAGCAGTAATATAATGTTCTAAAAGCTCTTTTATAAGCGAGTTTTCTGTTTTAGCTATACTAAAAGGTATCGATATATCTTCTACTGACATCTTTTCAGGGTCAAAGTCTCTTTTTTTTATTTTCGTTGTACTAAATATCTTTTTACTTATGTTTCCAAATAATCCCATTTGTTATATCTCTCTTTCATTTCAATTGTTTAATATAAATATTATTATACAATATTATAAATTAAGGGAGCGGATATATATGCGAATAACAATTTTTATGAAAATGATTTTATCTATAAGTGTACTTATATTAACAATTTTTATTATCACTTTTATGGGATTCTTTTCAATGAACTCATCAATGGAGAGATTAAACACTATTATAGGGGAAGATTATCCAAATTATATCTATATTCGAGATGCAACGGTTGATATAAATCAACTCTTAGCAGCAGAGAGAGGACTTGTTGAAGTTACTCCAAATAGTGAATTATATAATATTAATTTAGTAGTATATAATAGAAATCTAAAACAGGTTTCAGATAGATTAAATTTAATATCTTTTGATTCTTTATCAAAAGAGGAGCAAGATGAGTTTAATAGATATAAAAACTATTATAAAGAGTGGTTACCTATTTCAAGAAAAATTATAAAACTATCATCTAATATTGATACTCAAAAAGAGGCTCAAAAATTATCTTATAACTTAGGATATAAGTTTTTTGATAAGATGGAATCTAGTTTAGATGCCGTTGGTGATAAGATGCAAGAGAATATTTTTAAATTAAAAGAGAAAGAGATAAAGAAACAAAAACAAACAAAATATATCTATATATTTATTGTTATTTTGTCATTGATTATTAGTTTAATTGTTGCAATTACTTTATCATTAAAAATTATTAAAAATATTACAAAAATATCAGATAAATTAAAAGATATAACTTCAAATAAAAGTGATAAGATTGAGAAGTTAAATATTGATATTAATGATGAGATAGGTGATTTAGCAAATGAGTTTAATACTTATTTAGAAACAATAGAAAATGAGTTATTAAAAGAGCAAGATTTAATACAAGAAGCTAAAAATGTTATGAGAAAAGTTAGTGAAGGTTCTTATGAAGAAACAATATCTAAAAACACTAATAATAAAAACTTAGAATTATTAAAAAATAATATTAATAAAATGATTACAGATACAAAATCTATTTTTTATGAGATAAATAGTTTATTAGAAAAATATACAAAATTAAATTATAAAGATAGTTTATCTATTAAAAATATCGATAATGATGGTGTATTTGGGATGTTAGTTTGTGATATAAATAAAGTTCAAGATTCTATAACAACTACACTTATAAAAAATAAAGAAAATGGATTAACTTTAGAAAAAAATTCAGACCTATTATTAGATAATGTTAATGATTTAAATCAAGAGTTAAAAAATGTTGTTAAAACTTTAAATGAAAGTGTAGTGTTACTTAATAATGTAACTTCTCATATATCTAAAAGTACGCAACGAATTGTAGATATGTCAAATTATGGTAGTGATTTAAAAAATTCTGTAGATATAGGACATCAATTAGCAAATAAAACAACAACAGCTATGGATGAGATAAATACAGAAGTTACAGCTATAAGTGATGCTATATCTATTATTGACCAAATAGCATTCCAAACAAATATTTTAAGTTTAAATGCAGCTGTTGAAGCTGCATCTGCTGGTGAAGCTGGAAAAGGTTTTGCAGTTGTTGCTCAAGAGGTTAGAAATCTTGCTAGTAGAAGTGCCGAAGCTGCAAATGAGATTAAAGAGCTAGTATCAAATGCAAATACAAAAGCTAATAATGGAAAACTAGCTACAGATGAGATGATAAATGGTTATACATCTTTAAATAATTCTA
>JAYELQ010000208.1:0-8734 GCA_034717655.1 Campylobacterota bacterium | reverse complement strand
TGTCTCCAATAGATTTAGCAGATACTTTTATATATCCAACAGGGTCTTTTCCTGCTTCTATTCTATCTTCACTTGTAGGTTCAATACCGTGGTCTAGTGAATTTCTAATTATATGAACTAAAGGGTCCGCAATCTTCTCAATCATCATTTTATCAAGTTTTGTTTCCCCCCCAGATTCTTCAAATCTAATCTTTTTATCTAATACTTTACTAATATCTCTTATTAGTTTTGGATATCTACTAAATATATAACTCATAGGTAAAAGTCTCATACCCATTATTTTATCTTGTAATATATCAGTAACTCTACTTATCTCTTCATATTTAGCCATAAGTTCAGCTTTAGAATTATCTATATTATCTAATTTTATATTATTTGCTACATAAGGTAATGAGTTTTTCATCACAAGAAGTTCACCTATAATATCCATCATACTATCTATATCAGATTGCTCTATTTTTACAGTTTTTGGTACAGCAGTATGTCCAACAACAGCTTTCTCTTTTACTGGATTTCTTTTCTCTTCAACAATAGGCTGCTTTTCCTTGATATCTTCTTTTTTTACATCTATATTATTAGTAGTTACTTGCTCATCTTTTATATCTTTTTTTATATCTTTAACAACTTCATTATCTAAAGTATTATCTGTAGTAATCTCTTCTGTGTTATTATCTTTTTTATCTTCAATAATATTGCACTTTTCTTTAAATGTCATATTTAATATATCATTTTTTGGGTCTATTTCTCCAATATATTCTAAAATCTTTGTAAAAAGAGATTCACTAGTTTCATCTATTTCAAAATTATGTTCAACATCAATATAATCTAAAGCTCTTCTTACAAATAATTTTACCCTTGATAATGAGGCATCATCTCCAGAACACTCTAAAACTTTGATTTGTTGTTTTAAAATATTAATTGCATTTAATCTTTCAGGTGTTAATTCTAAAACTTCTATTGAACTAGCTTCATCATACTTAACATCATCTAACTTCTCTATAATTTCTTCTTCTATATCATTCTCTTCCTCTTTTACTCCAAGTCTAAAAGATATATACTTAACCATCTCAAGATAATCTAAACTATCAAATTCTAAATTTGATAATATTAATAAAGCTCTTTCTAAAATAAAAGACTCTTTAGATTCAGGGTTTAATACTTTTATAATTGCTGAAATTTTTTCATTTAGTTCAGAAAAATTATTTTCTAAACTCATCTCTTTAAAATCTTTTATAAAATCTTCAAAAATATCATTTACCATAGATTCTTTTTGTGTAGTTAAAAGAGATTTTATAGATAATGGATATATACTAATATCATCCATTATATTATAAAAAGCATCTTCCATACCTGTTTCATCTGATTTAACAACCAAAGTAACTCTTGTTTTCCATAAAGTTTTATCAACTTCTTTATCTTCACAATCTATATATAAATAGGTATTTATACTTAATATATTGTCTTCATCTAAAAGATATATTAAATAAATTGGGTCATTACCGTAACTACAAGTATCTTCTTCTAAATCTATATCTATTAAATATATATTCTCATTTTCTATAAAACTTTGATTAATATTATTTGTAATTGATAAGTCTTTAATAAATTTATCAATATTTCGTGTATTTATTAAATCTCCAATAATAACATCTTCATCAAGGATAATATTTAACTCTGTAGTAATTCCACCATCATTATCTATTTCATCATCATCTTTTTTTATTAATGCCTCCACACTTTTAGATATAGACTCTATTTTATCTATATCATATTCTGGTATTCCTCCTATCTCTTCAGCAGCATCAACCATCTCTACAGCTTCATCAAAAGAATCATATAAAACATCTAACATATCATCACTATATTCAATAGAACCTTTTTTAATTCCATCTAATAAATCCTCTGCATGATGAGTTAAAGTTTTAATTCCATCTAAACCTACCAATCCTGCTCCACCTTTTAAAGTATGAGCAGCTCTAAAAAGTGCATTTACTACTTCTGGATCATTTTCAGATAACTGATCCAAATTTTGATCTAAATAAGATAAGTTTTCCCTAGCTTCACCTAAAAACTGTTCAAGTATTACATCCATAATAAACTCCTTCTTATTTTGAATATGTAAGCATTTTTACATTCATAATTAATTCATCAGGTCTAGCAGGCTTTATAAGATACATAGATGCTCCTGATTCATAAGCTAAATCCATATCCATTGTTTCAGATTCTGTAGAAACCATAATAACAGGGGCTTCATGCCCCTCACCTATTCTTAACCTTTTAACAAAACTATATCCATCTAAAACTGGCATATTAATATCAACCAAAAATAAATCATAATCAGTTAATTGTGCTTTCTCTAAAGCTTCCATCCCATTTTCAGCTTCATCACAATCATAACCCTCTTTTGATAATATTTGTCGATGATACATTCTTACAGTCAAAGAATCATCAACAATTAATATTTTTTTATTATCCATTTATCCATCCTTATATGGTATTTATTTTTAATTATCTTATTCTTAAAATTCTTTTAATACCAACTAATAGTTTCTCATTTGTAAATGGTTTACTTATCCAACCAACTAAACCTATAGATTTACCTTTTGCTTTCATAGCAGGAGAATTCTCTGTTGTTAAAGCTATAATAGGTTTTGCTTTTACAGATGGAGTTGCTTTTAATATCTTAGCTAATTCAAAACCCTCCATTTGAGGCATATTTATATCTGTAATTAACATATCGTAAACCATACCGTTATTTACTTCTTCTATTACATCTAATGGATTATTAAATGTTTGCATCTCAATTACACCACTTTTTACTAAACCTTCACATGCCATCTCTGCTGTCATTAAAACTGTTGATGAATCATCTACAAATACTACTTTTTTTGCCATTATTTATATCCTTTATTTTATAATTTTTAACTACGTTCTTTTATAAATGCTTCTAATTGAAGACAACTATTTAAAGATGATGCATTTATATAAAATACATCCACTGCATCTTTTTCTATAAAAACATGATTCTTCCAATTCTCTAAATCTTGTAATATTGCTTTTAAAAACCCTGTTACAAACTCTACATCTTTACTCTCCATATTTGATAAATCTATTTTTAATATCAACTCATCTATCATCATTAAAGAACTAGACAATTCAAAGAAGTCTATAAAAGTATTTAAAAACCTTGCATATTGTCCTAGTATATTAGATATATTCTCTAAATTATTTTCTAATGTTTCACTATCTAAATACTCAGTAATATAGTGAATATCATCTCCTAAATCACTTAAATCTTCTAGTATATATTCTAAGTCAGGGTAATCTTCCAGAAAATCTACTGCTGATAGTTTTTTATGAGATTTATTAAAATTATCCATAATATCTTTTTGCTCTATAGATTGAGTGTCTTCAAACTCATCGAAATCATCGAAATCATCGAAGTTATCAAAGTCATCGAAGTTATCAAAACCTTCAAAGTCATCACTTTTCTCAAGTAACATTTCAGGAACAACATATCTATCTAACATAGCATTTACCATATCAAAATCAACAGGTTTTGTTACATAAGCATTTGCACCTAATTTTTTTGTTCTTACTTTTGTATCTCTATCAGCTAAAGCTGTTACCATTACAACTTTAATATCTTCTTTTGATTTTATCTCTCTTATTTTTTTTAATGATTCAAATCCATCCATTATAGGCATCATAATATCCAAAAACATTATTGTATAACCATTTTCTTTAACTTTATCTAATGCTATTTGTCCATTAGAAGCAAGATCAATTTCATATTTATCTTCATCAATATCGTGGTCATCAAACCACTCTTCAATAAGTAAAGTTAATACCCCTAGATTACTATCCATATCATCTACTACTAAAATTTTCATAAATTACACCTTGCCTCCAAAATTTTATTTTATATTTTTTATTAAACTGTTTTACTAAATCTTCTTTTATCTTCAGGTATTTTATTTAAATAAGCATCAAAAGGCATAGCTATATTTCGTATAAGCATAGAACCAGTTTGAGTTATAGTTATTTTTTCATCATCTATTTTTAACAACTCTACATCTTCAAACTCTTTTAATTTTTCTAATGCATCTTTAAAATACTCTTTAAAATTAATCTCAAATTTTTTTTCAACTCTTTTAATATCTAAAGTAAAATTAGCCATAAGTTCCATAATCACATATTGTCTTAAAATATCATCATCATTTAATTTATAACCTTTAAATATTGGTAATTCTCCATTATCTATAGCATTTTCATAAGTAACTAAGTCTTTAAAATTTTGTACATAGTAATCATCTCCATCTCCTATAGATGTAACACCTATACCTATTAAGTCTGCTCCATATTTAGTAGTATAACCTTGAAAGTTTCGATGTAGTTCATCTTTTTCTATAGCTTTAAACAGTTCATCTTCTGGTTTTGCAAAATGATCCATACCAACTGTTTTATATCCTGATTCTTCAAAAAACTCTATTGTATCTTTTAATATCTCTAATTTTGTAGATGGTGGGGCAAAAGTTGTTTCATCAAATTTTCTTTGAGTTTTCATCATCCAAGGGACATGAGCATAATTAAATACAGCTAATCTATCTGGGTCTAACTTTACAATATCTCTAATAGTTTTTGCAAATGTCTCTTTTGTTTGATGTGGTAAACCATATATTAAATCTATATTTATAGACTTTATACCAGCTTCTCTTGCTATATTAACAACATTTTGAGTTGTTTCAAACGGTTGTATTCTATGTATTGTTTTTTGAACTTTTGCATCAAGGTCTTGAACACCAAAGCTTAATCTATTACAACCAGCTTCTTTTAATACATCCATATGTCTTTGTTCGAAAAACCTTGGGTCAACTTCACAACTAATCTCAGCATCATCACTAAAATTTGGAAAGACTTCTTTAATAGTATCTAAAACCTCTTTTAATTGCTCAGGGCTTAAAAAAGTTGGTGTACCACCTCCAAAGTGCATTTGAGTTACAGTTCTTTTTGTATTTAGATTTTTAGATATAATCTTTAATTCTTTTTTTAGATATTCTATATATCTTACTTTTTTATCCTCTTTACTTGTAAATATAACATTACAACCACAAAAATAACAAGCACTTCTACAAAATGGTATATGAATATAAAGAGATAAAGCTCTTTCATCACTTTGAGATTTGTATTTATCTATTAAATCATTTTGAGTAAAACTTGTATTAAATTCAGGAGCTGTTGGATAGCTTGTATATCTAGGTCCAGGTCTACTATACTTTTCAAACTTTTTAAAATCTATCATTAATTAATTCTCTCTATTTTTATCTAAATAAACCATTATAGCTTTTTGTGCATGAAGTCTATTTTCCGCTTCAGTAAATATAATCTCACTATATTTCTCAAATATCTCTGTAGTTACCTCATATTCTCTATAAGCAGGTAAACAGTGTAAAAAAATTGCTTTTTTATTAGCTAGTTTCATTAAAGCATCATCTACTATAAAACCTTTGAAATCTTTTATTCTTTTCTCTTTTTCATCCTCTTGTCCCATTGATACCCAAGTATCTGTGGTTACAACAGTAGCATCTTTTACAGCCTCTTTTGGATTATTAGTGATTAATATTTTAGAACCAGATTTTTTTGCAAACTTCAAAGCATCTTTTAAAATCTCTTTATCTACTTCGTAACCTTTTGGAGTTGCTATACTTAAATCAAATCCTAATTTAGATGCTAACATAAGCCAAGAGTGTGTCATATTATTTCCATCTCCAACATAAGCTACTTTTAAATCTTTCTCTAAGCCATTTTCAATGATAGTTAAATAATCTGCCATTAATTGTATAGGATGAAACTTGTTAGAAAGTCCATTTATAATAGGAACTTTTGAATATTTAGCAAACTCTTCTAACTCTTCTTGAGAATCATTTCTTATCATAACCATATCAACCATACGAGATATAACTCTACTTGTATCACTTATAGATTCTCCACGACCTAACTGTATATCATTTGCACTTAAGAATAGTCCCACTCCGCCAAGTTGATAAATGCCTGTTTCAAAACTAACTCTTGTTCGAGTACTACTTTTCTCAAAAATCATACCTAATGTTTGCATAGGCATATATTTTTTAAATATTTTTTCTTTCGTCTCTTTTTTTATCTCAATAGCCATATCTATTATGGCTAAAATTTCTTCTTTTTTGTAATCTTTTAATGTTAAAAAGTGTCTCATTTTATTTATCCTAATATATTAAATGAACATTATATACAAAAAAATATTAAATTACAAGTTAAAAATTGTAATAATTATAAATATTGACTATTTTTGTATCAATGCCTATTTAAGTATAGTTATCTTATAATCTTCTATTATAATTAACTCAAATCTATAATTCTAAATAAAACTAATTAAATTTACTTAAGCTTTATTCAAGAGATTATTTGTATAATCTCTTGAAACTTTCAAAAAAGAAATTCCAGAAAAGAATTAACAAAAAAAGGTAACAAATGAAAAAAGTTGAGATAGAAAAACCAGATGGTTTTTTAAAACTTGTACATGAGAAAAGAAATAGTTTTTTATACCACGACCATCCAAATGATGGGATAGATCTATTTTGTGATGAAGAGGTAGAAGAACTAGGATATGAATCTGTAGTATTTGACTTTATCACATATAGAGGTATAGCTGAATTTATAGAAGCTAATTGTGAAGGTACACTTACTTTTAATAATCACCCTATGGGATTTAATGGTTTTGTAGAAGTTGATGATATTGAAGATGTAAGAAAAAAGGTAAAATCATATATTACTGCTCAAATAGTATTAAATAGACTAGAAGAATATGATGATGAACAAAAAGAGTGTCTAGATTTTCTAAATATAAAGATACCATAATATGGAAGCACTAATACAAGAGTGGGGTTATATAATTCTATTTTTATACTCTTTTGGAGGTGGGTTTGTAGCTCTTGTTGTAGCTAGTATTTTAGCTTATGGTGGTGATTTAAATATATTTTATGTTTTAATTGTGGCAGGAGTTGCTAACTTTATAGGTGACCAATTTTTATTTATATTAGCTAGAAAGAATAAACAACAAGCTAAAGAGATGATGAATAAACATAAAAGAAAAATCGCTATGGCTCATCTTATGATGAGAAAATATGGTGCATCTGTAGTTTTTATACAAAAATATATCTATGGTATAAAAACACTTATCCCTTTAGCTATGGGTCTTACAAAATATGATAGTAAAAAGTTTGCTTTTTTTAATGTTTTTGCTACGATTTTATGGACTTTAGTTATTGGTATATCTTCTTATATGTTAGGTGAAATTGTATATAAATATATAGAAGAGTTTAAAACTTATGGTATTATTATAGTAATATCAATAGTAATTCTTATAGCATACTCACTAAAAAAAGTTCAAGAAAGATAATATGAATTTAAAGAATAAAAATCTATTAGAGATAATAGATTTTTTTGAAAACTTAGATAAAGATAGTAATAATAACTTATCAATATATGTAACACCTTTAGATATTGATAAAATAGGATATAAATCTTGGATAGATATATCTGCTCTTTATTATTTTAAATTCCTAACTCCATTTATAAAAGATAATAATACAATTATATTAAATTTCCAAAAACTAAATCAAACAAATTCATTTCATATTGACAAAAAGAATACAACTGAAAAATATGGTGTAAATAGTGAGTTTTTTAATGTAGATAAATCTTCACAAACAAGTTTTTTATATTATTATATAAAAACTTTAGAATTTATAAATATAAAAGATAAAAAACAGATATTAAATATTGGTGTAAATAAAGGTGATGAGTTTCAAATTATAAAAGATATACTAGAAAATGAAGAGTTTAAAAATAAATTATTAATGGGTATAGATTACTCTAAAACAGCTATAAACTATGCTAAAGATTTACTTCCTTATGAAAATGTATCTTTTTTATGTGAAGATATAAACAATATAGATAATTTAAATCTTCCAAAATCTGACCTCATCATATCAATAGGAACTCTACAAAGTGTAAATATTGATTTTAAAAAAACTTTTATGAAACTATACCAAAACTATTTAACTAAAGATGGAGCAATAATTTTAGGCTTTCCAAATTGTAGATGGATAGATAAAGAGATGATATATGGTGCAAAAGTACCTCACTATAATTTTTCAGAGATGAGTACAGTTATAAAAGATATATACTTTTGTAAGAAATATCTACAACAAAAAAACTTTAGAGTTGCTATTACTGGAAAAGATTATATATTCTTAACTGCTAGAAAAATAGTTAGATAAAAATAGCTTTAAAATAAGCTATTTATTATCTTGTAATATAGTTTCTATTGCTCTATTTATTATTTTTGTATTTTCATCTTGTTTTCTCAATACAACTATAGCAACTTCTGTTTCAATTGTTTTAATTTTATCTTTGAAAAAACCACTATTTACAGCAACTTTAACTCTTTTATAATTTGAAACTTTTTCATCTTTACCATTTACATTCAACACCATACTATCATCTAAATCCCAATCAGTTATAGTCATAAAAGTCAAAGATTTATCTTTATCTATACTTTTAAATAGATTAGAGTTAGCATCAGCTCCTGTCATCATACAATAACTATCAATATATCCAGATTTTAAGTCTTGAATACCATTTTCATAGTTTCCAGTTTCTATAGTCTTTGAGTTCTTAAATTTTGGTTCCAACT
>JAYELQ010000207.1:0-1714 GCA_034717655.1 Campylobacterota bacterium | reverse complement strand
TACTGCAAGAAAAAGAGATATGAATGAATTTGAAACTATTAGAGATATAGTAAGTGGAAAATCTGTTTTTTAGGATAGCTCTTTTTTATATTTATTTAAGAAATATATAGGGTGAGTGGTTACAAAAATTCTATTTTATTAAGCTTTTCAAGATATAATATTTTTTTAAATCTTATATATATAAAGGCGATAAAATGGAAGCTAAAGAAGAGAACATTATAAAAAAAACTTGTAAAGAGTTGGGATTAACTTATAGAGAATTAGGTGAAAAGATTGGATATGGAGAAGGTGCTTTAAAAATGTCTGTATCAAATCAAAAAGTTAGTGAACCAATGAAAAAATCAATTTATTTATATATGGAAAATTTACAACTTAGAAACGAATTAAATGATTATAAAAGTGTTGGAGATGCTTTAAAAAGGATAATTAATAAGGTATAACGATATCGTTGTACCTTTATAAAGTTAAAATAATATACCTAAAACTATAAATACATTAATATTTTATACTTATACTCTTGACAAAAAGAATTTTTTATACTAAAATTATCTTACAAAGTTAAGAAAACTAACTTTTATATAAAATAAAGATAAGGATTTATACTATGGAACTAACAACAGTAAGTTTTAAAAATAAAAGTGTATTAGTTATTGAAGATACTCAATCCGTTATAATTAAAGAGATATGTAAAAATATTGGACTAAGAGAACAAAGCCAACAAGCAAAAATAAAAGCAGACCCAACTTACCAATCAAAACTTATCAAAGTTCAAACAGCAGGTGGAATGCAAGAAGTTTTTACAATTCCACTAAGTAAACTCAACGGTTGGTTATTTTCAATTAATCCAAACAAAGTTAAACCTGAAGTTAAAGATAGATTGATTGAATATAAAAATGAGTGTTTTGATGTGCTTTATAATCACTTTAATAAACCTAAAGCAATAAAAGATGATAAAATTAAGAAACTAGAACATATGATTTATAATATAAGTAACACTTTAGAAAAGATAGAAAAAAACACCCGTTCCCAAAATGAAAATATTATAGTAAACTCTGAAAAAGTTCAAGATTTAGACAATGCTAAAACTCATTTTCAAATATCAAAAAGAAACAAAAATGACAACCTAAAAGATAAAGAGAAATTTTATCAAGATATCTTAAAAGTGATAGCAAATCACCCAAATGGAGCTTCTCAAAGGACTTTACTCAAAGAAGCAGGATACTCTCAAAGTAAAAAAATAAGAAGGTGGTTACAAGAGCAAATCTCTATTTTATGGGATATGACTATAATTCCCGGAAAATGTTATAAATATGTTTTGAGATAATTTAAGTTTAAATAGTGTATAATTTTTTATCTTTTTATTAAGATGTTATTTAAAAAAGTATTGTTTCTTCGTTAAAGTTTCATTTAAGATTAAAATTCTTAAAAAGTAGTAATAAATTATGGTATTTATATATATATAAAACCATAAAAAAATCATTAAAGTTTCACTTAAGATTCAAAACCCTTTATTTATCGTATGAATAGGGGTTACGACACCGACCCGATTTCTAGGGGATTGAAACTGTTTTTGTGAATAACTATATCAATATCATGTAACCATTCAGCACCCACAAAAACCAACTTAATCTAATCTCAAAATAAATCAATAAAAACATCAAAAAACTTTTATAATTTATACCGTATAAAGCTAGTTATTTAGTTGTTTTATAGC
>JAYELQ010000206.1:0-8774 GCA_034717655.1 Campylobacterota bacterium | reverse complement strand
TAACACCAAGATCCATAGATGAACCAATTTTATTTCCATCAACAGTCATTGAGTGACAAGATTGACATTGAAATTGATCTACTATTAAAGATTTACCATTAGCAACATTTCCTATTTTACCTTTTCTTACATCTTCAGTATCTGAAAATGTATAATCAGCTGGCGCAACATGTGGATGCATTTGAGAGTGAGCGAATGGCTCAACTCCCCAATATAAAAAACCAGTGAAGAAAACAATTACACCAAATATTTTAAACTCTCTCATTATAACACTCCTCTTGATTTTGCATCAGATTTAGTAATAAAAGGTAAAGCAACCCATAATGCTATAAATAAACCAGTTGCATAGAACCCTACCCATGCATTAGCACCTGTTGGAGGTAATTTACCATATACAGAAAGTACTACTAAATCAAGTATCATTATCCAGAACCAAATTTGGAATTTAGGTCTTTTGTATGCAGGTAAAATATCTGGGTCTTTATCTAAGAATGGAAACACTAAGAATATAACTTGTGCTAATCCAAAAATAATTAAACCAATATCTCCAGCTTTCATACCTAACATATCAAAGAAAGGTCCTCTTAATGTTTCATAAGACCATAAAAAATACCACTCAGGATAAATATGTGCAGGTGTTTTCATAGGATTTGCAGGGTCAAAGTTAACAGGGTCCATTGCAAAGTTATAATTAAAGAAAACAAGATAAAAATAGAATATTAAAAATACACTAACTACTGCAAAATCTTTTGATAAGAATACAGGCCAAAAAGGTATAACTTTAGATTCTTTTTTGTTTCCAGCTAAATATTTCTCAGCTTCAGCATCAAAGTCTATATCTTCAGAAGATTGATTATTAACATGTGGTATTCTTAAAGTATAGAAATGTAATACAATTATACCAATAATAGCTAAAGGTAATAAGAATACATGTAACATAAAAAATCTAGTTAAAGTAGCATCATTAACTGTAAATCCACCTCTAATCCACTCAACTAATCCCCAAGCTTCTAAAGAACCTCCAGCAAATAAGTTAGTAATAACAGCAGCAGCCCAGTAAGACATTTGTCCCCAAGGAAGCATATATCCAGAAAAACCTTCAGCACTAAAAGTTACAAATAAAAGCATACCAGAGATCCAAATCATCTCTCTACCTTTTTTATAAGAACCATAGTAAATACCAGTAAACATATGAATATATATAACTAAAAATACAACCGAAGCTGCAACACCGTGCATATGTCTAAATAACCAACCATAAGCAACCTCTTGCATAATTGTATAGTTTACACTATCAAATGCTAAAGCTGTATCTGGTTTGTAATACATTAATAAAAAGATTCCACTAATAATAAGTATTGAGAAAGTCACAGCAAGTACAACCCCCATAGCCCATAAAAAGTTTATATCTTTTGGAATCCAATATTCTGTCATCATAACTTTCCAGAATTTTTTAGTCGCTAACCTTTTGTCCATACCCTCTGCTGAAAATAATGATTCATCAATTTTTGCCATATTTTTCTCCTTACGCTCTAACTTCAATCATTTTAGCTGATTGAGGTCCTTTTTCACCAAGAACTAAAGTTGTCCCTTTTACGGCAAAAGGTGGTACAATATACGGTTTTGGAGGAGGTCCAAATGTATGTTTTCCACTAGCATTAAATTCACCACCGTGACATGCACACTTCCATTTATCAACACTCCAAGCAGGAATACAACCAAGATGTGTACATATACCAATAACTACAGTATAATGCTTACCTTCTATAACTAAATCCCAATCTTCTTCTCCAGCTGCTTTAGATGCTTCTACCATCTGATCAGTTTTTTGAAGAATAAATATAGGTTTCCCTCTCCATTTGAATGTTTTTGGTTTTCCTGGTACTAAGTCAGCTTTTGCTAGGTCTATTGTAGTAAACCCTGCTGATAATACAGAAGGAAGTGGATCCCATGCTTGTTTCATACCAACAAGCGATGCTACCCCTCCAACTGCAGCAACAGCTGCAAATGACATACCAAGAAAATCTCGTCTGTTTGTGTTAGACATATTTTTTCCTTTGTATAGATTTTAAATCGTTTATATTATATTACTTTCTTACTTAAAAGATTTTTACTTCTAAATAATTTTACTTAAATAAAAGAAAATATGGACATTTAAGTAAGTTTTAGTTATCATTATATAAAAAATTAAAGGATATGTATATGAATTTTGTTTCTATTATAATGGGAAGTAAGTCAGATTATGAAATAATGAAAAATTGTGCGGATACATTTGAGATGTTTAATGTTAAATATGAGTTAATTATTAGCTCAGCTCATAGAAGTCCAGAAAGAACTAAACAATATATTAAAGATGCAGAAGCTAAAGGTTCTCAAGTATTTATAGCTGCTGCTGGTATGGCTGCACACTTAGCTGGTGCTTTAGCTGCTGGTACAACAAAACCAGTTATTGGTGTACCTATGAAAGGTGGAGCTATGGATGGTATGGATGCTATGCTTTCTACAGTTCAAATGCCTTCAGGTATGCCTGTTGCTACAGTTGCATTAGGTAAAGCTGGTGCTATCAATGC
This sequence comes from Campylobacterota bacterium, assembly GCA_034717655.1. Taxonomy (GTDB): domain Bacteria; phylum Campylobacterota; class Campylobacteria; order Campylobacterales; family Arcobacteraceae; genus JAIOSF01. The sequence continues at coordinate 6,204 of JAYELQ010000206.1, read as the reverse complement.
TGCTTATTTAGCTATGCAAATATTAGCTTTAACAGATAAAGAGTTAGCCGTTAAACTAAGTGAAGATAGAATTGTAAAAGGTAAAAAAGTTGAAAATGATAGTAAAGAGATAGAGGTTATTCTATAGTTATGATAACTTTTTCTCAAATACTTTTAAAGTTACAACAGTTTTGGGCAGAACAAGGTTGCAATATATTGCAACCTTATGATATCCCATCTGGTGCTGGAACTTTTCACCCTGCTACACTTTTGAGAAGCCTAGATAGTAAACCTTGGTCTGTAGCTTATGTAGCTCCTAGTAGAAGACCAACAGATGGAAGATATGGTGAAAACCCAAATAGACTGGGAAGTTATTACCAATTCCAAGCATTAATTAAACCTAGTCCTGATAATATTCAAAACTTATATCTTCAATCTTTAGAATATTTAGGATTAGATTTAAGTAAACATGATATTAGATTTGTAGAAGATAATTGGGAATCTCCAACTTTAGGGGCATGGGGACTTGGTTGGGAAGTTTGGCTTGATGGTATGGAAGTTACACAATTTACATATTTTCAACAAGTTGGTGGAATATCTTGTGACCCTGTAGCAGTTGAAATAACTTATGGAACAGAAAGACTTGCTATGTATCTACAAGGTGTTGATAATATTTTTGATATAGTATGGAATGAAAATAAACATGGTGTAACAACATATAAAGATATCCATTTAGAATCAGAGATACAATTTTCTAAATATAATTTTGAATTAGCAAATGTTGATATGTTATTTAAACATTTTGAGGAAGCATTTGATGAGTGTAATGTATGTTTAGAAGCTGGTTTACCTTTAGCTGCTTATGACCAATGTATGATTGCATCTCATGCATTTAATACACTTGATGCTAGAAAAGCTATAAGTGTAACAAGTAGACAAAACTACATATTAAAAGTAAGAGAATTATCTTTAGGTTGTGCAAAATTATATAAAGAGCAAGAACCTCAAAGACTAGAAAGACTTGGATATTAATTTTATGAAAATAAAAAATATTTATAACTATTTAAATTCAATATCTCCTTTTGATACTCAAGAAAAATGGGATAATAGTGGTTTAATTATTGGAAATATGAAAGATAAATTTAAAAATATTTATATATCTTTAGATTTAGATTTAAAAACTATTAAAAAAGTTAAAAAAAATAGTTTAATTATTACACATCATCCATTAATTTTTTCACCATTAAAAAAAATCAATGGTGATAGTTATAGTAGTAAAATAGTAAGATATCTTATAAAAAACAATATATATCTTATATCTATGCATACAAATATAGATAAATCACATTTAAATGAATATGTTGGTAAAAAAGTATTAAAGTTTAATTTTAAAAAAGTAGATGATTTTATAATAACAGCAAAAGTAAATATGAAATTCAATAAACTACTAAAGATAATAAAAAAAAGATTAAATATTAATATTGTTAAGAATACAAAAACAAAGAAATTTATTAAAAATATATCTTTAACAACGGGTTCAGGAATGTCATTACTAAACTATATAAAAACAGATTGTTTTTTAACTGGAGATATAAAATATCACGAAGCGATGGAAGCAGATTCTAAAAATATTTCTCTTATTGATATTGGACACTATGAGAGTGAAATACATTTTATATATCTTTTAAATAAGTTATTAAAACCTTATTTGAAAAATAAGAATAAAAAAGCTATAATGCTTAAATCAAACAATCCATTTAACTATAACTAAAGGAAATAAAATTGAATAAAGATCTTGAACAATTAGTAAAATTATCAAATTTTGATAAAAATATTGTAAGCTTTGAACCAAAAATTGAAAATGAACAAGCTAAATTAAAAGTGTTTACAAAAGCTGTAGATAAATTAAACCAAACAAAAGAACAAATAATTTCAAGTATAGAAGACCATAAAAATAAACTAGTATTAACTAATGAAACTTTAGAAGAATTAAATAACAAAATATCTTCAATTAAAGAGAAACATAAAATAGCAAAGAATGAAAAAGAGGTAAAAGCTCTTATAGTAGAAGATGAAATTGCTCAAGAACAGATAAAAACTCTAAATGAAGATATAGATAAACTGGAAAATGCAATATCTACAAAAACAACAGAGCTAGAAGAGATTACAAAAGAGTTAGAAGAAGAGGAAGAATCTGTTTGTGAAATAAAAGAAAATGTAACTAAAAATATAAAAGAGTTAGAAGATAGTAAAGATAAACTTTTTGAAGAAAAGTCTATTTTAATATCTATTGTTGACCCAAAAGTTTTAACTTTTTATGAAAAAATAAAAAGATGGGCAAAAGAAACTGCTGTTGTTCCACTTAAAAAACAAGCTTGTTATGGATGTCATATGAAACTAACAGATAGGTTTTATTCTCAATTTGTAGTTTCTAGTGAAATTATGACTTGTCCTCATTGTGGTAGAATTATATATAAGGATGATTCTGAAGAGGCTTAATCAAATGGACATTATGTCCAATTTGATACTTTATAATGTTTAAATATATCTATTATCTATTATCACTGATTATCTATATTTTAGCATTACCATATCTACTTTTAAAATCAAAAGAAAAAAAATACAAAGAAGCAATACCTGCTAAATTCTTTCTAAAAAATAATAAAAAATTTCAAAAAAATAAAATATGGTTTCATAGTTGCTCTATGGGTGAAACAAAAGCTTTAAAACCTATATTAGATAAACTAAATAAAGATGATATAAACTTATCTGTTATCACAAATACAGGATATAAACAAGCATCTAGTATGGCTAAAAACATAGCTTATCTACCTTTTGAGATATTTTTACCATTTTGGATAAAGAAACAAAAAATGCTTTTGGTTATGGAAGCTGAACTTTGGTATATGTTATTTTTAGTATCTCACAAAAAAGGTACTAAAACAGTATTAATCAATGCTAGAATAAATGATAAATCTTATAAAAATTATAAAAGATTTAGTTCTTTCTATAAACATATTTTTAAAAATATAGATAAAATATTTGCTCAAACTAATATAGATAAAAACAGATTAGAAACTTTAGGGGCAAAAAATATAGAAGTTATAGGAAATATAAAATTAGCTAGTTTACCAAAAGTAACAAAAAAGCTAATAAAACCAAATAATACAGTTATAACAGCAGGTAGTACACATCAAGGGGAAGAGGAGATAATATTAAATAGTTGGAATATATCTCAAGGTAAGCTAATAATAGTACCTAGACACCCTGAAAGATTTGAAGATGTTTTTAATATAATTCAAAAAAAATATAAAAACAGTGATATATCATTCCAAAAATATTCGCTATCTCATAATTTTAATAGTGATATCACTTTAGTAGATGTTATGGGGGAACTTAATAATATCTATAATATAAGTGATATTGTTATATTAGGGGGTAGTTTTATTAAAACAGCAGGGGGACACAATCCTATAGAACCTGCATTTTTTAACACTATCTTACTAAGTGGTAAAACTATATTCAACCAAAAATCTCTTTTTGAATGTGTAAATAACTACTATTTAATAGAAGAGAAACAATTAAAAGGGTATCTTAATAATATTAAGAATTTAGAAAAAACATCATTAACACAAATAGGTTCTGTAGAGCCTATTTTAAAATATATAAAGGAAAATTAATGTTTAATTATAATTTAATCAAAAAAATAATGTTTAATTTTGAACCAGAAACTGCTCATCATATAGCTAGTTATGGATTAAAACTATTACCAAAACTATCACCTATTAATAATAGTATGATAAAAAAGAATTTTATAGAAGATGAGATGCTAACTCAAAATCTATTTAATACAACTTTTAAAAACCCAATAGGTTTAGCAGCTGGATTTGATAAAAATGCAGATATGATAAAAGCTATGCCTGCTATGGGATTTGGTTGTACTGAGATAGGTACAATGACACCAAAAGCACAACCGGGAAATCCAAAACCTAGATTGTTTAGATATCCTGAATATGAAGCTATACAAAATGCTATGGGATTTAATAATGAGGGTGCTGATATAGTTGTAAAAAACCTAAAACCTACCTACCCTTTTGATATACCAATTGGTGCTAGTATTGGTAAGAATAAAACAACTTCTGAAGAGATGGCTATAGAGGATTATAAAATACTTATAAATGATTTTAAAGATATATCTGATTATATGGTAGTAAATATATCAAGTCCAAATACTCCAAACTTAAGAGATTTACAAAATGAAGAGTTTATAAAATCTATTTTTGGATTAGCAAAAGAGATAACAGATACACCTATATTATTAAAAATAGCTCCAGATATGGAAGTTCAAACAGCTATAACACTTTGTAAAGTAGCTATAGAGAGTGGAGCTGATGGTATAGTAGCTACAAATACAACTCAAGATTATTCACTTTTACCAAATCCACAAGATTTTGGTGGTATTAGTGGTAAAGTTATGAATGATAAATCTTATAATCTATTTAAAGAGATAGCCAAAGAGCTATATGATAAAACTACACTTATAAGTGTTGGTGGTATTAGTGATGCAAAAGAGGTTTATAGAAGAATAAAAGCTGGGGCTAGTTTAGTACAAATATATACAGGGTTTATATTCAAAGGTCCATCTATGTGTAAAAATATAAATGAAGAGTTAATTAGTTTACTAAAAGCTGATGGATATAAAAATATAAAAGAAGCTATAGGTGCAGATTTTAAATAATGTATAAAATTAATTTTTTAAAAGTTATAACATCTATAATAATAAGTCAAGGAGTTTTAATGGCAAATAGTTTACCTAAATATTATGAAGAGAAACTAGATAATGGTTTAACAGTAGTTGCAATACCTATGAAAAATAACTCAAATGTAATAACAACTGATATTTTTTATAAAGTTGGTAGTAGAGATGAGATTATGGGTAAAAGTGGAATAGCACATATGTTAGAGCATATGAATTTTAAATCTACAAAAAAGTTAAAAGCAGGTGAGTTTGATACTATTGTTAAAGGTTTTGGGGGTGTTAATAATGCCTCAACAGGATTTGACTATACTCATTACTATATAAAATCAAGTTCAAAAAACCTTTCTAAATCACTAGATTTATATGCTGATTTAATGGAGAATTTAACTTTAAAAGATAAAGAGTTTCAACCAGAAAGAGATGTAGTATTAGAAGAGAGATTATGGAGAACAGATAATTCACCTATTGGATACTTATATTTTAAACTTTTTAATAATACATTTACATATCACCCATATCACTGGACACCTATTGGGTTTATGGATGATATTAAAAATTGGAAAATAGAAGATATAAAAGAGTTTCATTCAAAATACTACACACCTTCAAATGCGATAGTAATTGTAGCAGGTGATATCACAAAAGATGAAGTGTTTAAAATGACAAAAAAATCTTTTGGGGATATAAAAAATAGTAAAGAGAGTAAAAATATACCAAAAAACTTACACACTATAGAACCAAAACAAGATGGAGCTAAAAGAGTAATTATACATAAAGAATCTCAAGTAGAGATATTGGCTATAAACTTTCATATTCCAAACTTTCAACATAAAGACCAAGTAGCATTATCAGCTCTAAGTGAGCTATTAAGTTCAGGAAAAAGCAGTAGATTAAATGAACTACTAATAGATAAAAAACAACTATCAAACAGTGTATATGCTTATAATATGGAGCAAAAAGACCCCGGAGTTTATCTATTTTTAGCATCTTGTAATCCAAATATTGATGCAAAAGATGTAGAGAAAGAGATATGGAGAGAGATAGAAAAAATACAAAATGGAGATATTAAACAATCTGAATTAGATAAAATTAAAATCAATACAAAATCTGATTTTATATTTTCATTGGAAAGCTCTAGTAGTGTAGCTTCTTTATATGGTGGTTATTTAGCAAAAGGTGATATATCTCCACTATTAAACTATGAAGATGAGATAGAAAAATTAAAAGTAGAAGATTTAATAGAAGTAGCTAAGAAATATTTAGTTATAGATAACTCAACTACTGTTATTTTGAAAGATAAATAAAATATAAATAAGAGAAAAACTTCTCTTATTTACTACCATTTATCATATTTATGATATCATCTTTAATATATAATAAATTTTTATATATTAAAGATGATATCATAAATATGATAAATGGTAGTAAATAAGAGAAAAACTTCTCTTATTTACTACCATTTATCA
>JAYELQ010000205.1:0-1726 GCA_034717655.1 Campylobacterota bacterium | reverse complement strand
AAAAAATTTGATTCTAAATGGTGGGTTCAGAAGGATTCGAACCTTCGACCACTCGGTTATGAGCCGAGTGCTCTAACCAACTGAGCTATGAACCCATTTAAATAAAGCAATCATCTTTTTTTGTGGATGAATTATATTCTTTTATTACTTAATAAAAGCTTAATTATAAAAATAAATTTTAAAATATTAAAAGTATGCATAAAAACATACTTTTAATTAAAATTATACATTAAATCTAAAATGCATAACATCTCCATCTTGAACTATATAATCTTTACCTTCAAGCTTTAACTTTCCAGCTTCTTTACATTTAAGCTCTCCACCTAAAGATACAAAATCATCATAAGCTATAACTTCAGCTTTAATAAAACCTTTTTCAAAATCATTATGAATAACTGCTGCTGCTTTTGGAGCTGTACAACCTTTTGGTATTGTCCAAGCTCTCACTTCCATTTTTCCAGCAGTAAAATAAGACTGAAGACCTAATTTATCAAATGATTTATGTATAATCTTTTCAAGTCCAGATTCTTCGACACCTAAATCATTTAACATCTCTAAAGCTTCATCATCTTCCATACCAACAAGTTCTTCTTCTATTTTTGCACAAAGCATAATCAAATCTGCTCCAACTTCGTCTGCATGAGTTTGAAGTTTTTCAACATATTCATTTCCATCTATTAACGAATCTTCATCTACATTAGCACCATAAATAACATTTTTATTAGATAAAAATCTTAATTCTTTATCAAGGTCTATAAAATTTTCATCTTCGATATTGAAAAAAGTCTTTACAGGATGTAAAGCATCTAAATGTAAAGATAACTCTTGTGATATCTCTAATTGAGATGCTGCTTTTTTATCAAATTTTGCTTGTTTCTTTAATTTTTCTATCTTTTTATCTAATTGAGTAATATCTGCATATATCAATTCTGTTTCAATAATCTCTAAATCTCTAATAGGGTCAATCCCACCCTCTACATGTACAACATTTGGGTCTTCAAAACATCTTACCATATGTAAAATAACTTCAACTTCTCTAATATTTGATAAAAATTGGTTACCTAAACCTTCACCTTTACTAGCACCTTTAACAAGTCCTGCAATATCAACAAAATCAATTGTTGAATGTTGTATTTTTTCTGGTTCTACAATCTTTGCTAATTCATCAAGTCTTTTATCAGGAACTGGAACTATTGCTTTATTTGGTTCTATTGTACAAAATGGATAATTTTGTGCTTCTGCATTTTGTGCTTTTGTTAATGCATTAAAAGTTGTTGACTTACCTATATTTGGTAGTCCTACTATACCTACACCTAATCCCATATAAACTCCTATATTTTTATATTATAAAATAATAACTTATCTAGCTTCTTTAATAGCTTCTAAAACTTCTTCATAATTTGGTTCATCTGTAATTTCAGGAACAATTTGCTTATAAGTTATTTCCCCTTCTCTATCTACTACAAAAATAGCTCTTGCACATAAACCTTTTAATTTATTATCTTTCATTAAAACACCATATGATTTTGCAAACTCTTTCTCAACATAATCACTTCCAACTTCAAGATTATCAATACCTTCTGTTGAACAAAATTTTGAACTAGCAAAAGGTAAATCCATAGAAACTACTGTTGTTGTACAAATATCTAAAGAACCAACTTCAAGATTAAATCTTCTTGTTTCTGCTGCACAAGTAGCTGTATCTAAAGATGGTACAGATACTATT
>JAYELQ010000204.1:0-1734 GCA_034717655.1 Campylobacterota bacterium | reverse complement strand
ATATTTACATTTATCTCACCATCACTAAATCTTTTTACTTCAACATCTGCTAACTCTTTATCCAAAGATTTTGCTACTAATTTTGCATATTCTTTATTTGCTGTACCTGCTACTAAAATATAATTATTCATAATTTCCCACTTTTAATACTATAATTTTTGATTTATTATAACAAAAAAGCACTTTAACTAAAATTTATAAGGAAGTTTTTAGTATTATTACTTATAATCTTCTCTTTGTTTATAAGGAAAAAATATGAATATTTTAATACCTGTAGATGATAGTGATATAGATGAAGCAAATATATCTTTAATAGATGATTTGAAATATTGGTTATTACTAGAGTTTACAGATGGAAAAGTTATAAAAACAGAATTTTATCAAAATAGAGATGAGATATCTGATTGGACAGATATAGTTATTGTAAAAAATGACAAAGAGTATGTTTGGCCATTTATGGAACAAGGTATGATGGTTCTTTTAGCACCACATAAAAATAGTGTAGAAGATATAGTTGAAGCTTATAAATTTAAAGAGCTTTATGATTTAAATGTAAATATGTAAATAACAAAGGAAAAAAATATGTTTGGAAGAGATACAGAATTAAAAGAATATAACTTAACACAAGATGAATTAGAGAAATTACAATATGCAAAGTTTACAACAAGTAAAGGTGTTATTTGGACAAAACTAACTCCACAAAACACTCCAAATACTGTAGCAAATTTTGCATCTTTAGCAAATGATGGTTTTTATGATGGATTAAATTTTCATAGAGTTATACCTGAGTTTATGGCACAAGGTGGTTGCCCACACGGAACAGGTACAGGTGGACCTGATTGGGCTATAGCTTGTGAAACTAATGCAGAGGGTCAAATACACCAAAAAGGTTCTTTATCTATGGCTCACGCAGGAGCAAATACAGGTGGAAGTCAATTTTTTATATGTTTTATCCCTTGTCCACATCTAAATGGTGTTCATACAGTGTTTGGTGAAATTGAACAAAATGATGCAGAGAGTTTTAAAGTATTAGATACTATTGAACAAAGTGACAAAATAGAATCTATTGAGATTTTATCTTCAAAAGATTAATATTTAAAATTAAATAAACTTCTTTTAAAAGAAGTTTATTTTTCAAAAATATCTAAAGTTTCTAATTCACAAATAACATTATTTAGCTCTTTATAGAATATAGAAAGATATTTATTATCAAAATTCTCTTCAAGTTCTTTAATAATATTATGCAAATCCATAGCTCCAATATTTGCAGATAAACCTTTTAGAGTATGTACAGTTCGTTTCATTTTAGCATCATCAAAATCTTCTAATTTTATATCTCTATATCTATTTTTAAAATTATTTAAAACTTTTATATATAATTTATTATTATTATCCATATGAGATAATCCAATATCACTATTTATATAGTTAAATTTTGGTATAGTAGTTTGATTTTTATCTAAAATAATATTATCTACATCTATTTTTTTAGGTATATATTTAATTAAAGTTTGATATAGTTTTTCTATATCTATAGGTTTATTTAGATGAAAATTCATACCTACACTTTTAGTTTTTTCCATATCTTTACAAAAAATATCGTAGAATGGTGGAATAAGAATATTAAACTAAGTGGTTTGTTTTTCTAGGGATATTATACTATTGGCTGTTAAATATATGTTAAGATAAACATAACATATATTTAATTATGCTTTTATTATTTTTATAACCCAT
>JAYELQ010000203.1:0-1736 GCA_034717655.1 Campylobacterota bacterium | reverse complement strand
GATAATTTTTTTGTTGATAGAGATATTAATGCAGCAAGAGGGATATTACTTAAACATATTACAAGGGTAGCTTGAACCTTAATCATAACAACAATTTTGTGATTGTTGCGATTTTAATCAAGAGTCAGTAGTAATTAAAGAGATATGTCAAAATATTGGATTAGCTTCAAATAGACAAATTGCAAGAATAAAAGCAGACCCAACTTATCAATCAAAACTTATAAAAGTTCAAACAGCAGGTGGAGTTCAAGAAGTTTTTACAATTCCATTAAATAAATTAAACGGTTGGTTATTTTCAATAAATCCCAATAAAGTAAAACCTGAAGTTAAAGATAGACTAATAGAATATAAAAATGAGTGTTTTGATGTGCTTTATAACCACTTCAATAAACCTAAACCAATTAAAAAGGATATAGATATTCAAAATATAAATGATAGATTAAAATTATTAGAAAATATTGTTGCTAATAATTTAACAAATGTAGCTAAAAACACCCGTCCCCAAAATCAAAATATTATTATAGACCCTAAAAAAACTAAAAGTTTAGATGATGCTAAAACTATGTTTAGAGTTTCAAAAACAAATAAAAATGATGATTTAAAAGATAAGGAGAAATTTTATCAAGATATTTTAAAAGTTATAGTAAATTATCCAGATGGGGTATCTCAAAGAACACTACTAAAAGAAGCCCAATACTCTCAAAGCGATAAAACAAGAAGGTGGTTACAAGAACAAATCTCTATTTTATGGGATATGACTATAATTCCGGGTAAATGTTATAAATATGTTTTGAGATGATAAGAGATACTAATAAAATAATTAAAGAAATATCAAAAGATGATATTTAAAAACAAAAACAAAATCTTTTTATAGCTATAATTATAAATATAAAGATTAAAATAAAAGGAGATTTTTATTATGCAAACGGTAAAAATAGAATTAGAAGATAATATATATCAAGATATGTTAAAAAATGGTATAGATGTACAAGTGGAATTAAAAGAGATGATAGAAAAACTTATATATCACAAAGAGCATAAAATAGCTAAAGATATAAAAGATGGAATAGATGAAGTTAAAAAAGGTAACTCAAGACCTATAGAAGATTTATTTAATGAGATTTGAAACAGTATCACTATTTGATAAACAAGTTAAGAAGCTATCAAAAAAATATAATCTTATAAAAGAAGATTTAAAAGAGTTTATAGTAGATTTTGACAATAACCACAAAGAAGCAACATCAATTAAAAATAATCTATTTAAAGTGAGAGTTGCAAATAGTAATAAGAATAAAGGTAAAAGAGCAGGATATAGAATATATTACTATATTAAGATAAATGATACAGTTCATTTATTAACTATTTATGATAAGTCCCAAGTAGAGAGCATTAATGAGAATACCTTAACAGAATATATAAATGAAATACTATCAAAAGAATGATATAATAAAAAATTACATTACGAAGAGATATTTAAATATTTTATCTCCACAACTCACACACCCACAAATAAATATAAATAATTAATAAGCTTTTCAAGATATAATATTTTTTTAAATCTTAGATATTAAAAGGCGATAAAATGGATAAAATAGAACCTAAAGAAGAAAATATAGTTAAAAAAACTTGTAAAGAGTTGGGTATTACTCAAAAAGAGTTAGCTAAAAGATTAGAAGTTCCACAAACTACACTTTCAGGATGGGTTACAGGAGATATTCCAAAAATGACAGAAAAAG
>JAYELQ010000202.1:0-1742 GCA_034717655.1 Campylobacterota bacterium | reverse complement strand
AAAGTGCTATAAAACAACTAAATAACTAGCTTTATACGGTATAAATTATAAAAGTTTTTTGATGTTTTTATTGATTTATTTTGAGATTAGATTAAGTTGGTTTTTGTGGGTGCTGAATGGTTACAATCATTATATACATCTCTAGCTACTTTTTCTTCTTGATACATAAACACAAGCCCATCTTTTTGCTCTTGTGTTAAATCATTTGTAGGCATTGATTCAAGCATTGCAGATGGGTCTTGCTCTTGTTGAGAACTTTGTACCACTTCATTATTAACTAAAGTTAAGTTTGCATCTATATCACTTAAAGATATATTAAGCTCATCGATAAGTAAAATCTCATTTTGAGTAGCGATATCTTCTATAGTATTTGATGATAACTCATTTTTAGCAATAAGCTCTTTTATATTACTTTCCATACTTTGAAGATTTTCTAATTTTATATCTTCTATTGAGCTATTATTTTCAATACAATACTTAAAGACTTCATCTGAAATAGCTGAAACTATTAAAGATGTAGATGGAGTTAAAGTATAAAACTCCTCTTCGCTTAATCCATAAGATGTTAAAATCTCATTTTTAAAATCATCATCTAAATTAGCTAGAGTAGTTAAAATAGTGATTTTATCTCTATTTGTTTGAGATAAACTAAGTGATAATTTCATCTGAGTATCATTTTCATCTACTATCCCATTTCTATTAACATCTATATATCCACCATAAGAAGAGATAGGATATAAAGGGGAATCTGAGAATTTATATTTTCCATATCCTAGATTAACAGCTCTTTTTCCGTTACTATCTACAACATAAGCTCCAATTATAGGACCTCTTTCTACAGTTATTTCATTGTTTTGATTATCTACAGTTTCACTACTATCAGAACAACCTGTAATTATAAGAGTTGCTGTAAGTATAGATAAACTAATTTTTGTTATATTTTTCAATATTTTATCCTTATTTTTAATTATATAAAATTATATACTCCTAAAGTGAAGAAATTGTGAAATTTAAAAGAAAATACTATTTATTTGCATAAATAGTATGAAATATATCTATCTGTTTTTTATATTCTTGTGTTAATTTTTGATGATTTTCTCTATATTTAAAAGATAAACTTTTTGTATTAAAGCTTTTTAATTCATCATATATAGTATCAAAATCTTTTTTTAACTCATCATAGTTACAAAAATTTATCATAACAGTATCTTGATTTATCTCATCTCTAATAGTAAAATGTTTATTTTGTATTGTTTGTAGATTTAATATCAAAGCTTTCTCTTCATCTGATATAGTTAATATATCTCTTTGTTTAGCAAATAATTTATCATTTATAACACTTGATATAAACCAACCTATAATAAATAAAAATATACCCAATAAAAATCCATCTTGATAAAAACCCAAAAAAGCTAAAAAATAAGTTCCTATATATGCTATAAAAGAGGCAGATGTAAAGGTTATCACTTTTTCTTTAAATATATTTGAACTATTTTTTTGTAAAATATTATATTCTATATTTGTTGTTACATCTTCTAACTCTATAGTCCATTGTTTATATTGTTCTAAAAGTTTTTCTATTAAATCTATTTTGTACATAAATTTCTAATTTCCCCGCTCTAAATCTTTTTCCATCTTAAATAACAAAGATTTTATATCATCAAGATAAATTTTAAAATTCTGTTTTTCAAGTTTTAAAAGTTGATTTGCTATAGCTTCACCCATACCAATCTCTTTTGAAA
>JAYELQ010000201.1:0-1746 GCA_034717655.1 Campylobacterota bacterium | reverse complement strand
TCAGAACCAAAGAAATACATATATAAACCTTATTTTTATTTAATTATATCTTGAATTCTCTTCAATTTACTTAAGTTTACAGATATTTTTTTATTTAAATTTCTACAAATTCAACTTTATCATTACTTCCAATAACCACAAAAGATTTTAATTTAGGGATATTTTTAACATCTTCTAATTCTAAATAGTTTTTTACTTGAGTTATTCCCTCTTTTTTCTTACTCTCAAACTCCCCCTTTTTTGCCCATTTTAGCTCAAGTAGATAATTAGATTTTACTTCATCTTCATAAGGGTTTCTAGCAATTAATAAAATATCTGGATATTTGTTATTAAGTTCAGGTTGAGATTTAATAAAATATATATTTGAAAAATTAAGAAGTGTTAGTATGATAGTATGAAAATGTTTCTCATCAAATTTTGCATAATCTCTATTTGATAAAGTGTTTATAACTTCTGTTAGTTTATTTTGAAAAGGTTCATAATTATTAAAAGCAAGTTCAATTATATAATCTCTTATTTGTTTATCTTCTAATTTTAATTTTTCTTTTTTCTCTAATTCTTTTGCAAAATAATTAAAATAAAGATGAGTAATTATATAGTTTGGTATCTCAAATACTATATTATCAAAAATCTTTCTTTTAATTGTAATAAATCCCATTGAGTATAAAAGAGTTATAAAGTCATCATAACCAAACTCTTTTTCTATATCATATCTATCTTTTAAAAATCCTCTTATTTCACCTTTTTGAATAATAGTTTTTAATATCTCATTATTTTGTTCAGTATCACCTATATAAAAAAGTTTCATAATAGTTCTATAATCACTTGCTATATTTACATCTAACATATTAGCTGGATATAAGCAACTCTCTTTATCAAAATTAGAGATAAAATAATTAACTAATGTAGCATTATACATTCTAGTTTTTGCTTTTGTATTAAATAGATATCCATTATACCAATCTTTTATATCTTTATATATTTTATCTCTATTTTCATCACAATATGGGAAAAGACAATTCTTTAAAGAGTTATCAACCTCTTCAAAATTAAATCCAACCATCTCATTAAACTCTATTTTAGTTGAAATATTATCAATTATATTAAATCCACTACTTAAACTATCAAGTGTTATAGGGGTAACACCAGTTATAAAAACTTTATGAACAACTCCTGTCATAGTAGCAGTTTTAATTGTTTCATAAAATATTCTTACAAATCCACCTTTTGATAAAACTTTGGCAAAATCACTTATACTATGAGCTAGTAATCCATTTGCAAAGTGGTCATACTCATCAATAAGTAGATATATTTTATCATCTTTTGTTAGTTTAAAGAAATTATTCATAAGTTGTTCTGGACTTGAGATATTATCAAAACTTTTAATTTCATCTTCTGAATAGTTGTAACTTTGTAAATAAACTTGTAAAGATTTTTTAATTTTATCTACAAAATCATCAAAAGTATTTTTTAAATCATCAATATCAATCCCACTAAATTCTAAAAATAGAACTCTATAGCTATTTTTTAATTTAGTTGGATTAGCTCCAATATATGTATCACCAAAAAGCTCATCAAACTCATCTGTAAATCTCTCATCATAATAGTGCCATAAAGTTGATATAAATAAAGATTTACCAAATCTTCTAGGTCTTAAAAACATTAGATTATTTCTATTATAATCTTCTAAAACTTCTATATATTTAGTTTTATCTATATATAATAACTCTTTATTATCTTTAACTC
>JAYELQ010000200.1:0-9020 GCA_034717655.1 Campylobacterota bacterium | reverse complement strand
AGAATAAGGGGTTGAATATGTATAAAAATATATTAATAGTAGTCTTATCAACATTTTTACTAACAGGTTGTTTTAAATCAAATATTTTATTATTATTATTAATGTTTAGTTTTAGTGAAGCAAAAATGAATATGTTTCAAAGTGTTTCTCCTAGTGAAGCTACAATAGTACAAACAGGTGAAGATAAGATGTATTGTCCAAATTGTGGTATGTTTTTACCAAAATTTTGGAAAACTTCACACGCTGTTAAGTTTAGAAATGGGACATATAGACAATTTTGTTCAATGTATTGTTTAGTAGAGCAGTTAGAGCTTACTGAGTTAAGAGGAAAAAGAGATACTGTTCAAGAGTTTCTTGTAACAGATGTAAAGAGTTTAAAATATATAGATGCATATAAAGCTTTTTATGTAGTAGCCTCTAGTAAAAAAGGTACTATGACAGTTACTAGTAAGTATGCATTTAAAGATAAAAAAGATGCCGAAAAATTCAAAGCTAAAAATGGTGGAGATATTATGAATTTTAATTCTGCTTATAATATTGCATTAACTGATTTTGCTAGAGATACAGGACTTGTATTTGCTAAGAGAAGCAGTAAAATGTATAAAAAAGGTAAAATGATTTATAATAATAAGTGTAATAAAAATAGATTAGAAAAACTTGATGCTCATACAATGGGTAATATGAAAGCTCTTATTAAAAATTCAAAAGTGTGTGGAGATTTAAATAATTCTCAACTTCAAGCAGTTATGTTATATTTTTGGGATGTAAGATTAAATAAATTTGATGAACTTTATGGTCAAAATAAAGATGTTGAAAAACATGCTAAGAAGTTCCAACAAAAATTTGAAAATATGGATAATAAATAGTCAAATGAAAAATTTTAAGTTAGTTAAAAAAAGAGAGATATTTTTTATATCTCTTTTTTTTATTTTAAATATAAATAGTTTAGCAGTAGACTTAAGTCAAAAAGCAGATACAAAAAAACCTTTTTTAGTACAAGATAAAAAAGTTGAAAACTGGTGTTCTTTTAGTGGAGAAAATCTTATAAATAGTTATAAAACAAACTATATTGTAACTCTATCAGATAAAACAAAAAAACAATATGCCTCTTTAAGGTTTTTAGCTTCAGATTATGATTCTATAAAATTAAGAATAATAGATATAAAAGCTATTGATTTTATTAGTGAGAAAATAATAGATGCTAAAAGTGCATATTATTTAGTAAACTCAAGAGTTAATACAAAATATTCTAAATATTCTAAATTAGCTTTTGAGAAAAAAGATGATGCTTTAGATTTTAAGAAAAAATATAAAGGTGATATTAGAGAGTTTGAATTTGTTTTATATATGGCTACAAAAGATATAGCTTCTGACCTTAAATATTATTCAAAAAAACAAAACAAAGAGTATAAAAAAGGTGAGAAAATATATAAAAGAGTATGTGAAGATATTGATATAAAAGAGTATTACTCTTTAAATAATTTAAAATCAAATATTTTAGAAAAGAAACTTTGTAAAAATATTAATGAAAAAAGATTACAACTTGTATCAAAATATCTTTGGGATAAAAAAAGACTTAATTTAAATTCTATAAAAAATAGCTCTATTAAAGTATCAAAAGATGAAAGATGTCCTGTTTGTGCTATGTTTATATATAAGTATCCAAGGTGGGCAGCTCAGATACATTATAAAAATAAAGATAAAAAACATCACTTCTCTTTTGATGGGGTAAAAGATATGATGAAGTTTTATTTTAATCCTTTGTTATGGGGAAAATATCATAACTCTTTAAAAGAGAATATCTCTAAAATATCTGTTACAGATTATTATACACAAAATGAGATAGATGGAAAAAATGCATATTATGTAATTGGTAGTGATGTTTATGGTCCTATGGGACACGAACTAATACCATTTAAAAATATAGATGATGCAAAAATATTTCAAAAAGACCATTTTGGGACTAAAATTATGAAATTTAATGAAATAAAAGAGAAAGATATATATAAGTTAGATAATTAGTATGTTAAAAATAAGATTATTAACATAATTTTGATATAGTTTAATATTAATAATTAAGAGGAAATATAATGAATAGAGTTTTGATAGCAGTATTTTTAATGTATAGTTCAGGTCAAGCAGATTGGTTAAATAGTGTAGTTGAGGAATCTAAAAATATAGGAACTACCATTTTGGATAAAACAAAAGATATCTATTCTGATGCTACTAGTAGTAAAGAAGAGGTATCTAAAGAGGAGTTACAAAAACAAAGATTTGATAAAATTTGGACAAAAGTACATAAAAGATTATCTGAAGGTTCTTTGTTATTTGAGAAAAAAAATAGTTCACCTGAATCTACTTGGATAGGTACAGATAAAAATGATGTTCAAGATGAGATAGATGAAGTGTTAAATGAGATTATAGAGATATTAATTGGAGATGATTTATTAGCATATAAAGAGCAAATTATAGATATTAATAAAAAAATAGATAAAAATAAATCTAATATCATAGAGTATAGAAATGAAAAAATAGCAGCCCCTATAGATAGTAATATATATACAACAAAAAAACAATATGATAATAAAATTAAAGATGCAAAAGATGAAATTAATATATTAGAAAATAAAATAGTATTAGTTCAAAATAAATTAAAAACAGACTTTAACAATATAGGTGTAATGTTAACAATAGAACAAATAAATGTATTATTAACAAGAATTGATGGAGATGATATTATTCAAATATCTTTGGTTATGGATGTTTTAAAACAGATAACTAATCAAATTATGATTTTAATGAAAGATAGTAATGAGGAGTTATCTCAAGCAAAAAGATATTATGGTATGCATCTTATATCTTTGGAGTTAATAGTATATATACAACAAAATTATATAGATAAAGTTAATAATATATTTATACCAAAGATTGATAAAGTGATTGATAGTTCTAATAAACTTATTATTGATACTGATAATATGATTAAAAGTGAGATAGATGATAGAAGAAAATCTATATATGAATTAAATCTTAAAGCACAGAAACTAACATTGGAAGTTGCAAATATTTATAAAAAAGATTTACAAAACTCAAGAAACAATATGAAAAAAGGGCAGAATATATCTAAAGATAATTTAAAATTAGCACATAATACTTATGAAACAGTTTTATTAAGTTCTGATTTATACAATCTTATCTCTCAAAGTCAAACAATGTTTAGTATAATAACTAAAATACAAATACCAGATATTACCCCTTTTGAGAATATACAAATTCAAGAAAGATATAAAGAATTAACAAAAACATTAACTATTCAAGATTAAATATGATTATAAAGATTTAATGAAGTTTTAGTTATAATCGCAAAAAATTAATATAAAAGGTTCGTTAATTTTGAAAATAGTTACAGGTGTAGTTGGTAATGATATTCATGTAGTTGCAAATAGACTTATAGATATATCTTTACAAAGTAGAGGGTATGAAGTATTTAATTTAGGTGTAAATACTTATCTTGAAGAGTTTATAGATGCTGTTATAGAAACAGACTCTAAAGTTCTTTTAATATCTTCTTTAAATGGTGAAGCTGATGGTTGGTGTAGAGACTTATATAAATATAAAAATAATAGTAAATTAAAAGATGTTATATTTATAATAGGTGGAAACCTAAGTGTTGGTGAGGGTGATGAAAGTTTGATTGTACCAAAATTCAAAGAGTATGGATTTGACCTTGTGTTTCATCAAGTAGATTTATTAGAGGGTTTAGATACTATGGAAGAGTTTATGAAAAATAGGTATATTAAATGAGTTTATTACAAAGAGATAGAGAACTTCTAATATCAAATGAGTTTTGTAAAGAGTTTGATTTTGCAGAAACTGAAGAGTTTGTAAAAAATGCTAGTAAAAATCTTTTTATTTCACATAAGTTTAAAACTAATAAAGGTAAAACTTTAGTTCAACCTCGTGGAGGGTTTCCAACTTATGATAAGATGTTTTCATTATATGAGGAGTTTCAAAAAACAGGTGTAGATGTATTTCCTATGACTATAGATAGTAATACAAGACTAAATGATTATGCTAATGCTAAAAAGATGTTAGAGTTATCCGAAAAAGAGAATCAAGACCTTTTAAACGGATATCCACTTATCTCTCACGGTTATAAAAAAACTAGAAAAATGATTACACATTTTGATACACCTATTAGTTTAAGACACGGAACTCCAGATGCAAGACTTCTTGTAGATATGGCAATAGCAAGTGGAGCTTTTGAGATAGAGGGGGGACCTATTACTTATATCCTTCCATATTCTAAAAATTTCCCACAAGATAAAGCATTTTTATACTGGAAACATGTAGAGAAAGTAACTGCAAAATATTCTGAGTTAAACGAACCAATAAATAGAGAATCTTTTGGACCACTTACAGCTACTTTAGTTCCACCTGTAATAACTATAGTTATACAAATAGCAGAGATGCTTCTAAGTTTAGAAGAGGGTGTAAAATCATTTTCAGTTAGTTTTGCTCAAACAGGTAGTTTAAATCAAGATTTAGTAACTTCTAAAGTATTAAGAAAATTAGCAAAAAAATATGCAAATCAAATAGGTTGTGGAGATGCTAATATAAATTTAGTATATCATCAATGGATGGGAGCATTTCCAAGAGATAAAAATAAATCTGATACTTTAATCAATATGGGTGCTATGATAGCTGGTATGGTTCAAGCTGATAAAATTATAACTAAAACTAGAGCTGAAGCATTTGGGATACCTACAAAAGAGGAAAATGGTAAAGCAGTAGGGGATGTAAAATATACATTAGATATTTTAAGAGGTTTACCAAACTTTATAGATGAAGAGGAGGAGGAGAACTTAACTCGTGAAGTTGATGAGGTTTTTGAGACCATATTTAATGATAAAGCAGACTCCCTTTGGAGAAAAATATTTAATAGTATAAAAAATGGTATTATAGATGTACCTTTCTCTCCACATATTATAAATAATAATGAACTTATAACTGTAAGGGATAATAATAGTAATATAAGAATATATAAAAAAGGTAAACTTCCTATTAGTGAAAAAAGTTTTAGATATGAACAATCAAAATTAAATATAGGTAACAGTGAAAATAGTGTAGTAAATCAAATTATCAAAGATATTGGAGTTATGTTATGAGTAAAGTTCTAATAGATATAGGTAGCACATACTTTAAAGTTGCTACTAGAAAAAAGATAGAGCAATATTTTAGAAACTTTGATATACCTATAATAGATGATTTAAAATCAAGAGCAAATGATATTATTTTAAATCATAAAAAAGAAGATATCTATATTTGTAGTTCTGCAAATGGTGGATTGAGTACTTTAATCATAGGAATTACAGAAAGTTTTAGTTTAAAATATGCTTCAAATATCGCTTATAACTCAGGTATAAATATAATTGAAACTATTATTTATGATAAAATTCAAGAGTATAAAAAACCAATAGAGCAAATAGATATAGTTATTATTGTAGGTGGAATAGATAGTAATAAAAATATATTTGATAAAAATTTAATAGATTATCTTGAAACAATAAAATATCAAAATATTGTTTATGTTGGTAGCTCTTCTCAAACTGAGTTTTTAACAACATATATTCAAAACCTTGTAGTTTTACCAAATATAATAGATAATAAATTAAAAATGTATGAAGATGATTTAAAAGAGTATCTTACTAATTTATATGCAGATGATATTATGGGTAAAGAGGATATTAAAGAGTTATATCAATTAACTACAAATCAGATATACTCTACACCTTATGTTGTAAATCAATCTTTACCATATATAGATAAGCTACTTGATGTATCCGACCCCTTTATAGTAATAGATATCGGTGGGGCTACAACTGATATACATTATAGTAAAGAGTTAGTAGATGATAATATAATAACTTCAAATGAGTATGATAGACTTGTATTTAAAAAACTAGGTGTGTATAAAAGTGCAGATAGTTTAGTATTTAGTGCAAAAAACAATGAATTTGTATATGAGTTATTAGCTTATTTAAATAAAACAGAAGATATACTT
Organism: Campylobacterota bacterium; assembly: GCA_034717655.1. Taxonomy (GTDB): domain Bacteria; phylum Campylobacterota; class Campylobacteria; order Campylobacterales; family Arcobacteraceae; genus JAIOSF01. Next base: position 2,956 of record JAYELQ010000200.1, on the reverse strand, counting down.
GAAAAAAGAGATAATGAAGCTATTGTTTTACTTATGCAACTTTCTATATTTTTAGTTTTATATAAAGTATCCAATCATCATAAATCTTATTTAAATATAAAATTAAATCTATTAAATAGTATAGTATTAACAGGTGGTATAACTAAAGTATTAAAAAAAGAGGATATAGATACTATTATCTCATTTTTTTATAGTAAAATACTAAATTATAAAAAAGTTCCAAATATTGTACTTGATACAGATTATGCAATATGGACTATTGGTCAAAAATAAAAACAAAAGGGAAAATATGAAAAAGTTATTACTTTTAGCATTTATGGCATTATCATTAAATGCAGCAAATCCAGTGGCAGTTCTTGAAACAACTCAAGGTGATATAGAGATAGAGTTAAGACCAGATTTAGCTCCAAAAACTGTAGAGAATTTTGTAGGATTAATAAAAAAAGGTTATTATGATGGTATTATATTCCATAGAATTATAAAAAACTTTATGATTCAAGGTGGAGACCCTACAGGTACAGGTAGAGGTGGAGAATCTTTATGGGGTGGAAAATTTAAAGATGAATTTCATCCAAAAGCTAGATTTAATAGAACAGGTATTTTAGCTATGGCAAATGCAGGTCGTAACACAAATGGGAGTCAGTTTTTTATAACAACAGTTGAAACACCTTGGTTAAATGGTAAACATACTATATTTGGATATGTAAATGATAAAAAAAGTTTTCATCATGTTAAAAAACTTGAAAATGTAAAAACATCATATAGAGTAAATAAACCTATTGAAAAACAAGAAATAATAAAAGCATATATAAAAAAATAGAAATTAAAATGGATAAAAAAGTATTAATTAAAGAGATTGAAGAGTTAAAAAAAGAGATTTTGATTCTTAAAGGGATAAATCAAAATAAATCAAAAGCTTTTAGTGATGTAAAGATTAAAGATTTAACCAATTTAGTTGATATTAAAAAAGTTATAGATAAAAGTAGATTTAATATTTGGTTTAATAAAGATATTTTACTCTCTAAAGATATAGAAAGTTTCTTAGAAGATTTAATATCTGAGTATGAACCTGTTTTATCAAATTTTAATGAAGATACTTTAAAAGTTAAGTTTATTGGTACTATTTTAAATAAAATAAAATTTGCCAATTTTGATTTGAATATAAACGACTTTTATCATAGTCCATTAAATTTTAAAAATGATAAATTAAATTTTAATGGATATTGTGATTTTTATATAGCAAAAGGTTTATATGAAGCTGAAAAACCATATTTTTTTATTCAAGAATACAAACCATCAATGGGTGGTACACACCCAGAGCCACAACTTCTAGCTGAGTTGATTTGTGCTATTGAGTTAAATGAATGGAAAGTTATAAAAGGTGCTTATATTATAGGTGCTATATGGAATTTTGTTATTTTGGAAAAGTTAGAAGATAATAAATATCAATATTTTGTAAGTAGTAATTTTGATAGTACAGATATAGAAAAACTAAAAGGTATTTATAAAAATTTACTTTTTATAAAGGATGAAATTATTGAAATGGTGAAAAAAAATGGATAATTACGAATATACACAGTTGTTAAAAACTTTAAATAAAAAACTTGAAAATATCAAATCTATATTAAAACCATTAGAAATTGAAAAAAGATTATCTCAAATAGAGCAGATAGAACAATCTGCTGACTTTTGGACAAATCAAGATAAAGCTACAAAAATATCTCAAGAGAAAAATAGACTTTTAAGTAGGTTGTCAAAGTTTAATAAAGCAAATGAATCTATAATTGATGCTAATGAACTTTATGAGATGGCTGTAGATGAAGATGATACAGAAACAATAGAAACACTTTTTGAAGAGGCTAGTTTATTAGAAGATATTATCCAAAAAACAGAGATAGAAGTTATGTTAAGTGGTGATGATGATGGTAGTAATGCAATTGTTACTATTCATCCTGGGGCTGGTGGGACGGAGTCTTGTGATTGGGCTAATATGCTTTATCGTATGTATCTTAGGTGGGCAGAGAGGAAAGGTTTTAAAGTTGAAATTCTTGATTATCAAGCTGGAGATGAAGCTGGTATAAAAGATGTAAGTATTATTATATCTGGTATTAATGCTTATGGGTATCTAAAAGTAGAAAATGGGATACATAGATTAGTGCGAATATCTCCATTTGATTCCAATGCTAAAAGACACACTTCATTTGCTTCAGTTATGGTATCACCGGAAGTTGATGATAATATAGATATTGATATTGAAGATAAAGATATTAGAATAGATACATATAGAGCTTCAGGGGCTGGTGGTCAGCATGTAAATAAAACTGAATCAGCAATTAGAATTACACATATTGAAACAAATGTTGTTGTTCAATGTCAAAATGATAGAAGTCAACATAAAAATAAAGCTAGTGCTATGAAGATGTTGAAATCAAGACTTTATGAATTAGAACTAGAGAAACAAGCAGCAGATAAAAAAGGTATCTCTAAGAGTGAGATAGGTTGGGGGCATCAGGTACGAAGTTATGTTATGCAACCATATCAACAAATAAAAGATACAAGAAGTAATATAGGGTATAGTAATGTAGATGCTATACTAGATGGGGATTTAGACAAAATGATTGAGGGTGTTTTAATATCTCAAGCGATATAAAATTTAAAAAAAGGATTGAAAATGAAAAAAATATTATTAAGTGTAGGTGTTTTAGGTTTATTAACTACAGGATTAAATGCAGGTATGACTTGGTCTCAAATTATGAGTTGGAAAGATAAAACAATTAAGCCTGATGCTCAGTATAATGTAGAAACAGAGGGTTATAATGTAAGAATATATGAATTTACACCTATGACTGACCCTGGTTCTACTTGTATTATGTCTTTTACAAATCAAAAAATGGGAATGTTTTGTTTTGCTAAATCAAAAGAAGCATTAAGAAAAACAGAGGATTAGATTTTAAAA